>DATGVD010000132.1:0-2286 GCA_035300785.1 Pyrinomonadaceae bacterium
GAAGTTGAATACGTGATCAATGATTCAGGCAGCAAGTTCGTCTGCCTGCCCAACGAACCTCTACCAGACGGGCCCGCTCTTGCTGTCGAGAATCTAAGACCAGAAGACATCGCGGCGATTTTTTACACGAGCGGCACGACCGGCTTTCCCAAAGGAGCGATCACGACGCATGGGAATTTTCTCTCCAACATCGAGAATTGCCGGCGCGTGACCCGTCTGCCATTCGATGGCAGCCTGCGCACCCTGGTCTCGGTGCCGCTTTTTCACGTGACGGGCTGCAACAGCCAGTTCCTGGTCGCTTGTGAGGGTAAGAGCACGACGGTGATCATGCCAACGTTTGATGTGCAAACGTTCCTCAGACTGATCGAGCAGGAGCGCATCAACACGCTAACTTCAGTGCCGGCGATCTACTGGCTGGCCATGAATCAGCCGAATTGGCGCGAGGTCAATACGGCGAATGTTGAGTTCTTGAGTTATGTCGGCGCGCCCATAGCGCCCGATCTGGTGGGGCGAATCCTCGAGTCTTTTCCCAACGCTCGTGTCGGCAACGGATTTGGATTAACTGAGACTTCATCGGTGGCGACGTTTCTGCCACATGAATACGCGCGCCTCCGGCCGGAGACAGTTGGATTCCCGGCCCCGGTCGTAGACGTAAAGCTGGAACCTGGCGCCGACGGCAGGGTGGGTGAGTTGCTGATACGCGGGCCCAATGTCGTGAAAGGCTATTGGAACAAACCCGAAGCGACTGCCGAAACTTTTGTTGACGGCTGGCTGCACACGGGTGATGTGGCGCGGCTCGACGATGAAGGCTTTGTGCAGATTCTCGATCGCAAAAAGGACATGGTGAACCGTGGCGGCGAAAACGTGTACTGCGTCGAGGTTGAAAACGCTTTGGCGGCTCATCCGGCCGTGTTCGAGGTAGCGGTGATGGGTGTGTTCGACGAAATGATGGGCGAGAAGGTAGGCGCGGCGATCGTACTGAAGCCCGGCGTTCACGCTGAGATCAGTGATATTGTCGAATTCGCAAAGTCGCGGTTAGCAGATTTCAAAATCCCGCAATATCTTGCTTTCTGTAGCGAGGTTCTGCCCCGCAACCCGGGAGGCAAGATTCTAAAGAAGGTGTTACGAAGTAATGTGGACTGGGGCAAGCCCGTCTGGTAAGTGATGCCCTAATTTCAGTTTTTCTCTGCGTTCCTCTGCGAAGACCTCGGATTCTTCTCTGCGGTTAATTGCCCAAACATTAGAGATAACCGCAGAGGAACACGGAGGATTCCACAGAGGGCCGCAGAGAAAATCGATAGGACATTACCGTCTGGTAAGAGGCGTGGCTGGTCCGAAATCATCTGGAGGAAATGAGCGATGGACTTTGAATTGTCGGAGAAGACAAAGGATTTGCAGCAGCGTTTGACGGCGTTCATGGATGAGCATATTTATCCCAATGAGCAACGCTTCAATGACGAGATTCAACGCGAACGATGGTCGCCGACACAAATCATTGAGGAGCTAAAACCCAAAGCGCGCGCCGCCGGTCTTTGGAATCTCTTCTTACCAAACGATGATCACGGCGCTGGCCTGTCAAACCTCGAGTATGCGCCGCTGTGCGAAATCATGGGTCGCAGCGCCATCGCGCCCGAGGTGTTCAACTGCTCGGCGCCCGACACCGGCAACATGGAGGTGCTCGCCCGCTACGGCACACCCGACCAGCAGGAGCGATGGTTGAAACCGCTGCTCGCCGGCGAAATCCGCTCGTGTTTTGCGATGACTGAACCCGCCGTCGCCTCGTCGGACGCAACGAACATCGAGTCGAGTATCGTTCGCGACGGTGACGAATACATCATCAACGGCCGTAAGTGGTGGTCTTCAGGAGCGGGCGACCCGCGCTGCAAGATCGCAATCTTCATGGGCAAGACGGACACTTCGGCTCCCAGGCATAAGCAGCAGTCGATGGTGCTGGTGCCAATGGATGCAGCGGGCGTAAAGATCGAGCGTCTACTGACGGTGTACGGCTATGACCATGCGCCGCATGGCCACGCGGAAGTCACATATAAGAATGTTCGCATTCCCGTTTCGAACATGCTGCTGGGCGAAGGGCGCGGATTCGAGATTGCGCAAGGGCGTCTGGGACCAGGCCGTATCCATCATTGCATGCGCTGCATCGGCGTGGCCGAGCGGGCTCTCGAAACTATGTGCAAACGCGTGCAGTCGCGCGTTGCGTTTGGTAGACCGCTCGCGGAACAAGGTACTATCCGCGCCGACATAGCGATCTCGCGCATGGAGATCGAACAG
>DATGVD010000133.1:0-9157 GCA_035300785.1 Pyrinomonadaceae bacterium
CAGACTCGACCCCGAACCGCGCCCGATGTTGAGTACCGAAACGATTGCGCGAGCATTCAGCGCGCGTTCAGCGCCCGGGTTGTTGACCGTGATGTCAAAGTTCGTGACCTGCCAAACAGGCCGAGATTCATCCTGCGCGCCAACGGCGGGCGAGAGAAAACAACAGACCGAACAGACGAGTAGAATAATGCGAATGGTTGTCATATTGTTGCTGGACAAATTAAGTTCAGAGTTCAACCTTCAGTTGGCGGCTTTCTAATACGCAAGCTAAAGCTTGATGAACTCTAAACTAACCGATATTTCCTAAGATCCTGCCTTGTTTACGCGCTTAATTACCAGCGCGTGAATATCACGCAAAGATTCAAGCAGCGGACCCATGCGCTGAAGCGGCAGCATGTTCGTACCGTCTGACAGCGCGCGTTCAGGCGCATCGTGGACTTCCATGAAGACGGCATCAACTCCGCAGGCCACGCCGGCGCGGGCGACGGGTTCGATGTACTGCGACAATCCGTCGGTTGCATGACCGAGGCCACCCGGCAATTGCAGCGAGTGCGTGACATCGAAAACGATTGGCACGCCAAACTCGCTCATGATCGGAAACGAACGCATGTCGACGACGAGATTGTTATAGCCAAAACTCACGCCGCGTTCAGTCAGCATCAATCGCTCGCAACCTTCGGCCTGGGCCTTTTCGACGATGTTTCGCGCATCTTGCGGCGACAGGAACTGGCCTTTCTTGACATTGACGGCGCGGCCCGAGCGCGCGGCCGCCAGAATCAAATCAGTTTGTCGACAAAGAAACGCGGGAATCTGCAGGATATCCGCCACCTCGGCGACCGCGGTAACCTGCGCGACGTCATGAATGTCGGTGACCACGGGAACGCCAAGTTCGCTTTTCACTTGCCGCAGGATTTCCAGGCCCGCGTCCATTCCGACTCCGCGAAAGCTCTTGATCGAAGAGCGATTTGCTTTGTCGAACGAAGACTTGAAAACGAAATCCAGTCCGGCCGCGCGGGCTCGATCGGCGCATTCGCGCGCCATCATCATTGCGTGTTCGCCGGATTCGATTACGCAAGGCCCGGCAATGATCGTCAGGCGCCCATCGCCGAACGTGGCCGCGCCCACCTGAAATGATTTCTTGTTTGAACTTGCGGTCATTTGTTCATTCGTTCGCTAGTGAAATATTCGTCGCTTCACTTTACCCCAAAAGGAGGTGTCTTTAGGCTTCTTGTTTTCATTCTTGCGCTCGTTGTTCGTGATTCGCGGCTTTGGTGAAGGAGACGGCGAAGGTGAAGCGCTCTGCGACGGCGACGCCACGGCCGCAACCGGCGCGGCGACGTTTGCATTCGCAGGTTGACTGGAGCTAACCCCATCGGAATTATGCCGCCAGCGATAGCCGATTCCCAGCGCCGCGACAATCGCAATCAGCGCAATCATCGTGACCACAGCCATGCGCCCGCGATGCGCCGCCTGAGCCGTGGCGTGTTTTTCCATTGGCACGTTCATGCGGCCAAATTTCGCTTTCGCTGCCGCGTCATTGGCTAACTCCGCACTGTCGCTTTCGCTGCTTGCCGCCTGCACCTGCCGCAGTGTCGCCAGGTCGATCACCAAACGGCCCGAAGGACTCTGCGTGCCGGCGTGTCGCAAAGCGGCCATCGTCGGGGCGACTGTGCTGTCTGAATGTTCCAGTCCCAACTCTTCCGCCGTTGCGTGCAGCTCGCGACGAAATTCGTTCGCATCCGGCGGCCGCGCAATCGCCTGCTTTGCCAGCGCATGCAGCACCACCGTCTCGAGTTCCCTGGGAATTGCCGGAACAATCTCGCGCGGCGGGCGCGGCGCCTCAGTCACCTGCTTCATCGCCAGGGCCAAAGGGGTGTCCGCGCTGAACGGGACGGTGCCCGTGAGCATCTCGTAAAGAATAATCCCGAGGCTGTAAACGTCCGATGCCGGAGTCAGCGGCGCCGTGCCCGCGCATTGCTCCGGCGACATGTAACGCGGCGTGCCGATGATCGCGCCCACCTGCGTCAACGTCTGGTAATCGTCATCCTCATGTTCGTCGACTGCGAACTTCGCGACGCCAAAGTCCAGAACCTTGGCCACCGCGGGCAGGTCCGGGCGTTGTTCAATAAAGATGTTTGCCGGTTTCAGATCCCGATGAATCAGCTTCGCGTCGTGCGCTGCACCCACCGCCGCGCACGCCTGTAACATGAACGATACCGCGCGCGCAGGATCGAGCGGCGCTTCGCGCGCCAGCAAGTCGCGCAGCGTGCGCCCTTCGAGCAGTTCCATCACGATGTAGAGCCAGCCGTCCTCGGTGGTGCCAAAGTCGTTCACCGAGACCGCGTTCGGATGATGCATGCGACCCGCCGCGCGCGCTTCGCGGCGAAACCGTTCCTGCGCCGTCTGGTCGCCGACGAACCGCTGGCTGAGCACCTTGATGGCCACCGGACGTTCGATTAGCAGATGCGTGGCGCGATAGACAGTACCCATGCCGCCACCGCCGAGCAGCTCTTCCAGACGATACTTCCCGTCGAAGACCCGGCCGATGAGCGGATCGACGGGCCTATCCGAGATCGTGTCGTCTGCCCGTAACGGCGTGAAGTCGTCCGGGCACACGTGCACATTGTCAGGAAACTGCCGGCCGCATCTGGGGCATTGAAGCATATCCGAATTCTGATCAGAGAGAGCGCGAAGCATTATCGCCTAAACAGAAGGGCGAGCGGTAGTGAGCACACGTTGCCGCCTCGCGCTGATACTCGCGCTGATATTAGGGTCGCATCAGACCAGCCTGCCGCAATTCTCTCGCCGCCAATCGATTGAATCTGCGATAATGCGTGCATGCCGACTATTTCCATGTTCTACGGCATCATCATTCGGATGTACTTTGCGCCAAGAGAGCATCCGCCGCCGCATTTCCATGTATACTACAACCAGTACAAGGCAACTGTGGATATACGCACTTGCGAAATCATTGAAGGAGATCTGCCGGCAAGGCAAACGAGGTTGGTGTTGGCCTGGGGAGATTTGCATCAGGAAGAACTGATGGCCGATTGGCGTCTCGTCACGAATGGCGAACAGCCGTTCAAGATTGAACCGCTTAAGTAGGATGGAAGCTATGTATCCAGCAGTGAAAGAAGTCTTCCCTCACGACGATTACACGTTGACAGTTCTCTTTGACAACGGCGAGAAGGGCATCCTCGACATGCGGCCGATGCTTGATTTCGGCGTATTTCAAACTCTTAAAGATTACGACACCTTCAAGCGTGTGCATGTCGCCTTCGATACGATCGAATGGGAATGCGGCGTCGATCTCGATCCAGAGTTTGTTTACGCCAAGTTTAGGTCGCCGGTGACGGCGTAGGCAGCCTTACGTAGGCGGTGCACTAGCCCGCGTAAGCAAGGGCTCCAAGTTCATTGAGCGACTTGAAGATCAAGAAAGGCACTCGAGCCCTCCCTCACGGTCTGGCTACTGCCCCGCTCGCGCCGCACTGGTTCTGGAGCAGCCTATCGATGGTGCGGCAATCGCTTAATTCTCGGTTGCCGTCGCCGCGCGCTCAATGGAGGGCACATCCGCATCGGGCATCTGTTCGACCGCGGCTTCGGTGTGCAGACGATTCTGAAACGCTGCGCGAACGAACGACGCAAACAGCGGATGTGGCGCCAGAGGTTTGGATTTAAATTCGGGATGGAACTGGCAGCCGAGGAACCACGGATGCTCGTCACGTGAGAGTTCGATAATCTCGATAAACTTTTGATCCGGTGAGACGCCACTGAAGATCAAGCCACCTCTCTCCAAGGCCTCGCGATAGGCGGGATTGAATTCGTAGCGATGGCGGTGGCGCTCGCTGATTTTTTCCGCGCCGCCGTAAATCTCGCGCGCGAGCGAACCGTCGCTCAACAGGCAAGGGCACGCGCCCAGCCTCATCGTGCCGCCGAATTGCTCGACCCCAACCAGATCACGCAGCTTGAAAATGATCGGATACGGTGTTTCCAGATTGAACTCGGTTGAGTCAGCGTCCTTGAGATCGCACGCGTTGCGGGCAAACTCAACGCAGGCCGTCTGCATGCCCAGGCAGATTCCAAAGTAAGGCGTGCGCGTTCGCCGCGCGTAACTGATTGCGCGAATCATTCCTTCGACGCCGCGTTTGCCGAAGCCGCCGGGCACCAGAATCGCGTCAAAGTCGCGCAGGCGCGAATCGGAGTCGTCGTCCATCAACTCTTCCGACTCGATCCAGCGCACGTTGACGCGCAGGTTGTTGGCAATCCCACCGTGCGTCAGAGCCTCGCGCAGCGATTTGTAAGAATCTTCCAGCTCGACATACTTGCCGACGATGGCAATCGCCGTCTCGCCGGCCGAAGGCTGGCGCACGGTCGAGACCAGTTTGCGCCACTCAGCCAAGTCGGTCTGAACGGCGACTTCATTCAGTTGCAAGGACGAAACGATCAAGTCGTCCAGTCCCTGATCGTGAAATGTCAGCGGCACGTCGTAAATCGTATCGACGTCCTGCGCGCTGATCACGGCCGACTCTTTGACGTTACAGAACAACGCGATCTTCGAGCGCAGATCGTGTGACAGTGGCCGGTCCGAGCGGCACAAGAGAATGTCCGGCGCGATTCCGATCTCGCGCAGCTCGCGCACTGAATGCTGCGTCGGTTTCGTCTTCAACTCGCCGGCGGCCGCGATGTACGGAACCAGCGTGACGTGAACAAACAGCGCATTCTCGCGTCCTTCTTCGTTGCCCAACTGGCGAATTGCTTCCAAAAACGGTAGCGATTCGATGTCGCCGACGGTGCCGCCGATTTCCGCGATCACTACATCAGCTTCGCCGTTGGCCGTGACCGAACGGATTGCTTCCATGATTTCGTTGGTGATGTGCGGGATGACCTGAATCGTCTTGCCGAGATAGTCGCCGCGGCGCTCCTTCTCGAGCACCGAAAGATAAATGCGGCCGGTGGTCCAGTTGTTCGCCTGCGACAAATGCGCGTGAGTGAACCGCTCGTAATGGCCGAGGTCCAGATCAGTCTCGGCTCCGTCGTCGGTGACGAACACTTCGCCGTGCTGAAAAGGCGACATCGTGCCCGGATCGACATTGATATAAGGGTCCAGTTTGATCAGGGTCACGCGCAGGCCGCGCGCCTCCAGCAGGCAGCCGATCGAAGACGCCGCCAGGCCCTTACCCAAACTCGAAACCACGCCACCCGTTACGAAAATGTATTTAGGCATTGCTCCTCCTGCGGAGAATTAAAAAGTAAAAAGGTAAAAGTAAAAAGTGAGGCGAAAGTCAGGCAGTGCTTCTCTTTGCCTTTTACCTTTTTACTTTTTCCTTGCTTCGGCTCCCGCTTCCGGCGGATCGTCAGGCTCTTCTTCGTCGTCGTAAAGTCCGCGGCTCAGATCCTGCTGCACCTCGACGGCCTTCTTCGCGCTCGGATCCAGAAACTGCTGCAAACCCATGATCCCGGCGCGCATCATTCCCGCCTGCTCTTTTCGCCGCCGCTCAAACTCGTCCTCGGTCTTCACGTCGTACGGCTTGGTGATTTGATTGAGCAGGAGCAAGCCGCCCACAATCACCAGCACGATGATCCCAACTCCAATCCAGTCGTGCGCGCTCATACAGCCACCTTAACATTGCTCTCGATCAGCGCGCGCACTCGTTCCAGGTCTGCTATCGTATCCACGCCAATCGACGGCGCTGACGCCTCCACGACCCTGATCTTCACGCCACGTTCCAGGGCCCGTAACTGTTCGAGCGATTCCGCCGCTTCGGCTTCCGATTGCGGCCAACTGGTAAACTTCAAAAGAAACTCGCGGCGGTAGACGTAGAGCCCGGTGTGCTTTCTAAAAGTCGAAAGCAGCGCCGGTTCCCTCTGGAGCGCTGCTTCAATCGAACCATGCCGCGACACGGCCTGATTAGGAAAAGGAATCGGCCCGCGCGAAAACTTAAGCGCGTGGCCGGCGTCATCCACGACTACTTTCACGACCGCGCGACTCAGCACGTCGGCGATGTCATCGATCGGCTCGCTGGTTGTCGCGATTTCTGCTTCGCGATCATTGATGAGCGCACTGACCGCGCGATCAATTGTTTCCGGCGCGATCAGCGGCTCGTCTCCCTGCACGTTGACGATGATCTCGGCGTCGAGATCGCGCGCGACTTCGGCGATCCGATCAGTTCCGGTTGGGTGACGCTCGCGCGTCATCACCGCCTCAAAGCCCGCCGAGGTAACGCAATCAAAAATACGCGCGTCGTCTGTCGCCACCAGCGCGCGGCTCACGCTCCGCGCTGACAAAGCACGCTCAACCACCCACAATACGAGTGGTTTTCCTCCGATTTGTAATAAAGGTTTTCCCGGAAGCCGAGTGGAATTGTAGCGGGCGGGGATGATTGCGACTGCGATTTGATTAGAATTTGGGCCCGTGTGATCCACGGGATTACACGTTAGCTTGATTCGGGACGAGGTGTCAACGATCGAGAAGGAGTGGGAGCGTCTTAACTCTCTAATTTCGGAAGCACCAGAAAGCTGACGGCGTTCAGTCTGTAGTTTATTTCCGCTTTGCTAGAAAGCCCTTTGCAGCCAGCTTCTGGCAGCATTTCCTTCGGCAACCAGGCTTCCGGTCCTATCGTAAATTCTGAAGTAAGGCACGAAGGTGATTCCGTACCGTTGGGTCAACGGAGTGTTCCAATCGCCGATGTTCATGAACAAGACCTGATAGTCCGGGTACTGTGCGTTGATGGCGTCCATTACCGGTGACACCTGGCGACAAGTGGGACACCAGTCGGCATAAAAGTAGACGATACTCGTGCGACCCTGAGTCAGGTACGATCGAAAGTCAAAGTCTTCGCCGATCCGGTTCAAGGGTTTCGCCGATGGTTTCGCGGAAAGTCTCTCGGGAGGCCTCTTGCTCGTCGCACTGGCCGGCGCACTGGCGATCGCCGTGCGTCTCGCAAATAGAAGATCATCCATGGTTAGCGAGCGCACGGTGGCTCCGGCGCCCTTACTGCCGCGCGGAGTCGGCACGATTGTCTGGGCCACCTGCGCGCGCCGCCATACCCACGGAGGCATCGGCGATCCATCATGCCAGAGTCCCCGTCGTTCGGTGCGCGCCGCCTGCTCGGCCGCGGCGTAAACCGTCCGTTCCGCGCCACTGAGATCCTGATCGTTGTTCTTGTCGTACCAGGCCACGCCATCGCGAATAATTTGCAGGCCGATGTCCGCATTATTGTAGGCGACTTTGCCGACCACGTTTGTAGACTGCAGTTGCGTAAACTCGACCTGAACTTCTTTCCCGAGGACCAGGCTGGCCAGATGTTCTCGCGCCACGTCGCCGTACTCCTGCAACAGGTCCGGTGTATCAACGGCCACGAGGATGACCGTCAACGAACGGCTGCCGTTTACCACAACCAGGCTCTTGCCATCGCGGACCTCGGCCACCTTTGCGCGCAAGACAATCGCGCTCGCGGGTGATGCCATCACGAGCAGAAACAGTGGGAGCACAATGCGCGTTATCTTCATTTGGGAACCTCGGGGTGACGAGCAATTCTTTTGTGAGAGCGGCAGGAAGTCGGGGCCGCTGCGGGGCTTAACCAGTTAGCAGGTTAACATTCCCCGAAAACCCGCGTCAACGACCATTTTGTGGACCATATCCTGAGGTTTCCTCGGTAAACTCCAGACTCAACGTTTGCTAATGAGGAAAGTCGGGACCATGCCGCCGCCTGAGGTAACGTTGGCCAGCTCGTTCGAAGACAAACGGGTGAACGCTGAGCCGACTTTACCGTTAAAAAGCAACGGATCCAGATCGACTAACTGCTCGGCAAACTCGATCCTTCCCTCTGAAGTCAGCGCCGGAAAGACTTCGCGCGCGGTAGGCACGCGTTCCTGCACCACATAGTCGCCATTGCCGAGCGCCTTTTGAATTGCATCTCCCCAAGCGCTTTCGTCCGAGTTCCAGCCAATGTAGATTCCATGACCGCCGTAATCATCGTTCGGTTTCAGCACCAGGCGATTACGTTTCTCGCTGATGAACGTCAGCAGATCGATCTCATCGCCGTAATAATCACTGCGGCCGGCGCGTACCTGACGCGTCCAGGGAACATGCCCGGTGATCATCGCGCGTTCCTCTTCACTGAAGAGCTTGGTATGACGCGCGTCGGTGAGTACGGCGAACAGCGCTTTCTTGTGAATGATCTTGGACCGAAAACTGTTGACCATACAGATCGCGCGCGCGCGATATGCATCGAGCAACGCCGGGTGCTGCTTGATTATCGGCAGATACTCGTTGACCAGGAGACGCTTGTAGACGATGTCGACTTCGAATTCCCCGGCCCGCAGACGCCCGTTGCTAAACTCAAGATCTTCCGGGGCGGCAATAATTGAAGGATAGCCCTGGGCTTCAAAGTATTCGCGGAACAACTCGAATTCTTTCTGCGTGGGCATGCCTTTCAGATCGACAATCGCGATGTGCGGGGCCTGATCCGCGGGGCGACCGAGAAACTCCTGGTAACAGTCCAGGAGCACTTGCAACATCAGCGGCCGGCCTTCAAATCGCCGCAGCTTGTAGGTCTGGGCGAAGCGTTTCATCACCGGAAGCTGTTCAAATATATCGAAGGCGGCGTCGGCGTAGGCAATGCCGGCCGGACTCTCGCCATTCAACTCGACAAAGCTGTAGACGTCTTCGGTGAGAAATGAATCGAGCCGCGCAGTCGGCGATACCGCGCGATAGCCCGGATCGATCTGTGCCAGGTCGCGCTCAATCTCGGTCAGACCCAGTTCATCGAGCAACGACGGATCAGCGACGGCTGCATCCTTGACCTTCTCAATGGCGCTCCAAACCGTCTCGCATACCTGACGCACGCGCGCAAAATCTTCTTCGCTGACAAAATGCGGCCGCAGGTATGGCGACAGCCGCCGCCCGCCAAAGATCAGCTTCGCGCGTTCGAGTCCCTCATCAAGCAGCCTCAACGAACTCTGCGCGAGTTCGTGATCGGCCAGTAGATCGTGATAATGAGCGACGGCTTCGCTCGGCATAACTGTCTTAGGTAGAAATTCGAGTTTGAAAAGCGGAATTAAGATAACACAAGCACTGGCAGGCTGTGATGAGGGGGTTCAGACAACGAATCGCTGTTGACCCTTATGGAAACGAAAAAGCGATCCACGAACTCAC
>DATGVD010000134.1:0-6037 GCA_035300785.1 Pyrinomonadaceae bacterium
CGCGATGTTGCGAACCTGGGCGGTAAGATTTCCCGCCATCAGGTTCACGTTCTCGGTCAGATCTTTCCAGGTACCGGCGACGCCTTTCGCGTCCGCCTGGCCGCCGAGCTTTCCTTCGGTGCCGACTTCGCGCGCCACGCGCGTCACCTCTGAGGCGAAGGAGCTGAGTTGATCGACCATCGAGTTAACGATCTTTACCGTGCGCAGGAACTCGCCTTTCAAGAGTCGCCCTTCCACCTCGAGGGCCATCCTCTCTGACAGGTCACCGTTGGCAACTGCGCCGATCACGCGCGCCATCTCGCTCGTGGGGCGCGTCATGTCGTCAATGAGTAAGTTGGTTGCGTCAACAAGTCTGAGCCAGGAGCCCGTAGCGGTCGGCACCGCCGCACGATGCACTATCTTTCCCTCTTTCCCTACTACTCGGCTAACACGTTCCAGCTCCTTACCGGTCCTGTCGCTTAACTCGATGATCTCGTTAAGGGTGTCTGCTATTTTGCCGGCCTCGCCAGTCCATTCACCCGGTAAGCGAGCAGAAAAGTCTCCCTTCTTAAATGCCACCAGAGTTTTCAGCAGGAGTTTGGTATTCAAGGAGTCTGTCGTCGGGATTTCAGTTCGCATAGTTTCCTTTCCACACTTGTGTCAGTTTGTTCGGAGCGAGCGTTTCAAGAATCAACTCGCCTGGAAAAACTCAGCCAACGCGGTGCAGTTGCCCGCGCGGACTTGAACATCCAATAAAGGGAGGCTGGCTATTTTCCTGGGGAACGCTAAATGGGGGGACCACGCTGGTGTTATTTTATACTTAGCTTCTTGAGATATGTAAACCTTTTTTTGGCAAAGGCTGTTCTGCTTTGTGCCTTGTTGCTGGCGGCTGAAAGTTGGCGCTTAGATGGCGCGCTTATGGAAAAGACCCCACCGTGGTGCCAATCCGCTACCTGGACCACTTTGATGGCTGCTCACCCTGGTTTATATTGGTAAATTCAAGGCCGTCGGGGGTGGGTTCAAGGCCACTCTGAGGCCTTGAAGACCGCCGCGAAAGGCATGCAGCTTCGAATCTTGTCCCCTCCGCCATCGGTGCGTTAAGAAACGGCGGTGATCTGACCAATGACGGAACGATTCGCACACAATCAGGGCCTTTTGATTTTCCTGCAAGATTGGAAGAGTGTGCTCGCTCGCATCTGGGATCACCTCACGCAGGAACACAAGTTTGGCGCCCTTCACGGTTCCGTCGCCACCCTGTTCGTAGGCATACTGATTTTTGCTGCGGCGTGGCTGTTGTCGCACACGCTCAGCCGTTTGCTGCAGCATCGCATTTCCAAAAGAGCGTATCTCGATCCCGGCCTTCGCTACACGCTGGGCAGGCTGACTCAGTATCTGATCGTTACGATGGGAGTCTTGTTCGCGCTCTCACTCGGCGTTGGCCTGGATCTAACTTCGATCGCCGTACTCTTGACAGCCCTTTCCGTCGGTATCGGCTTTGGCCTGCAATACATCGCCGCCGACATCGCCTCCGGCTTCATCCTGCTTTTCGAACGGCCCGTGCGCGTAGGCGATCGTATCACGATCGGCACGGACGAAGGTGACGTGCAAAGCATAAACCTGCGCACGACGGTAGTGGCGACGAACGATCGAATTTCGATCATTGTGCCTAACTCAAAACTGGTTAGAGAGCGGCTAATCAACTGGTCGTACGGCGATCCGCGGGCGCGCATAGCGATTCCCGTAGGCGTCGCCTACAACTCGGACATTGATCTGGTGACCAGGACTCTGATCAAAGCCACTGAAGACGTGGACAACGTACTACGCGATCCGGCGCCGAAGGTGCAGTTCCTGAAGTTTGGCGACTGGTCGCTCGATTTCCGCTTGCTGGTCTGGACTAATCGTCCTCGCATCCACACCCAAATTCGCAGCGACATCAACTACCGCATCGAAAGGCTTTTTCGCGAAGCGAGGATCGAGATTCCTTTTCCCCAAACTGAATTGCGCCTGCGCGAAGGCGCTCTGCGACTGGACGACAGCGAGAAATTCCTCGACGAGAACAGACCGCTCGACGATGAAGCTCACTGAACGCGTAGGAGACGTTGCGGAGTACCGACTTCAGTCGGCTCCGGTTGCTGAGAAAGAACCCAACTAAAGTTGGTACTCTAAACACCGGTTGAGACAGTAACGCCTCCGTCAGTGCACGTGCTTTTTACGAGGCGCGGTAAATCCCTGACAAGCGCTCTTCGGATTGTCCGTAGTCGCCTTGCACTTTTCTGCCGGCGTCACGCTGGCGAGTCCCAGACGCGATTGCAGATCGGTGAAAGGAAACCACGCGCTCGCGTCCGCCGCGTCGCACTGTGACCGGTCCGTGTTCTTGCAAAGGTCGATCGCGTAGATCGGATGAATCTCCCACAACGCCAGCCGCTCGAAATCCTTCGCATTGTTCCTCGCCGGATTAAAACCGGCCTTGCCGTCCTTAGTACAGGCCACATGACTGTCGTCGTAAAACAACTGGCCCGTGATCTTCACCGGATGCGTTTTGAAGAAAGCGCTATAGTCAGGCGAGTCAAACAGGTCCCAGGCGGGCGGGCGGTAATGGGGAACGATCTCCGCCACGATGCTATGGCAGGGCGTGCGATCGTCCACGTCTGCGGTCAAATCGATGTGGATGTCATTGTAAGCACAACCGAGCAGATTACACTGAACACTTTCGCCGTTGCCCCTGTTGAGAGGGTCATCCTTGTCGACGTTTGAGTGTCGCGCGTCGAGAACGTAACCGACGAAGACGACCGTCTTGCCTTCTCCCAGCATGGTTCCATCTCCCAGCTTGATAATGTTCGCAAGCTTCGCGCGGCTTGGCGGAGGTTCGCCGATCGTAATACTGGCTTCACGGTTAGCCGCATCACGCAGATCGACAAACGTCTGAAATGTGACAGGGATGATCCTATTTGTCGGCGCGCAGAAGTTGTTCTTCATTGCATTCTGCTTGTCGTTGGCGGCGCTCTTATGACAGCCGCTGTTGCGGCAGAGATAGTCGATGCGTTGCGGCTTGCGCGTGAAAGGTTTGAGTTGGAGCGGCAGAGATTTGCCGCACTCCATGAACTTGGTCTTTTTTGCCGACGCGACTGCCGGCAGAAACAAGAGCGCCAGCGCACACCCCCCAACTCGCATCACCGTTTGTCGATTCATTTGGTCACCAACCGTTTTTTCGGCGCATCGTACATCTATTTATCAAGGCAGGACAAGACCCTCGAAATCAGCGGCGTATGGAGCACGAACTTCAGTCAGTCGGGCTTTTCGTTGATCGAGAGAATGCCCGACTAACGTTCGCACGCCAAACACTTGCGATGAATTCACGTACAGGCTAGGCTAGGGGCGTCACTGAGTGACGATTCATTCAGTCAGCCCAAATGGCCCAAAAACCTGCACGAAACGGAAGCACCGGCAAACGCGAATCGATCCTGCGCGCGGCGACGCGTGTCTTTGCCCGGAACGGCTATTTCAATTCCAAAGTCGCGGACATCGCGCGCGCGGCCGGAGTTGCCGACGGCACCGTCTATCTCTACTTCAAAAGCAAAGAAGAAATTCTGCATTCGATCTTCGATCAGAACATGGCCGAAGCGATCGCCGCCGACCGCAAGCTAATCAATAAGCTGCGCGATCCGCGCGAGAAGCTGCGCCGCATTGCCACCCTGCATCTGGAGAGACTGGGCGCCGATCGAGATCTCGCGGTCGTGTTCCAGGTCGAACTGCGCGGCTCAACCAAATTCATGGAAGAATTCTCCGCGGCCGCCTTTGCTGAATATCTCGGTCTGCTGCGCGCCATCTTCGAAGAAGGCCAACGCGCCGGCGTGTTCCGCAAAGAGCTGAACGCCAAGGTGGCCGCGAAAATATTTTTTGGCGCGCTCGACGAAATGGCGACGAACTGGATCATTTCAAAGCGTAGCTACAAACTCGAACCCATGGCGGAGGTCGTCATGGACGTCTTTCTCAACGGAGTCAGCGCCAGGTGATGCTCCCTCTCCCTTTGGGAGAGGGCTGGGGTGAGGGGGCGCGCAGCTACGGGGGCGCAGAAGAGGGAGGGTCTATTCTTTTTCTTTTCTGCCCCGCTAAAGCCCTCACCCTAACCCTCTCCCAGAGGGAGATGGAACGACAATATTTATGTTGGAGAAAGTCGAACAACTGAAGTTTGTCGGACATCGCGTGCCGCTCTCTGCTGACGAACCGGCGACTCTGGTCGAGGTTTATGAACGTGTGGTCCGCGTTCATCCGCAACCTGACACGCTTAATTACAAACGCGATGGCGCATGGCATTCGATCTCCTCAAACGAAATGTTAGCGCGCACGCGCCGCATCGCGCTCGGTCTGTATTCGCTCGGCGTACGCAAAGACGACCGCGTCGCGCTGCTTTCGGAAAGCCGCGTTGAGTGGGTGCTGGCCGACCAGGGCTGCATCTTTGCGGGCGCCGTCGGCGTGCCTATTTATCCAACCCTGACGCCGTCGCAGGCCGCCTACATCCTGAAGGATTCCGGCGCGCGCGTCATGTTCGTTTCTGCTCGCGCGAAATTCGACGAGATTGAAACGGTGCTCGCTGAATGCCCAGCGCTGGAACACGTCGTGCTTTTTGAGTCGGACAAACCAACCGGGTCAAGGCTCCTGACCCTGGAACAACTGGAGGAACGCGGCCGCGAAGTCGAAAGCCAACAACCCGAGTTGGCAAGGGAGTTAGCCCGCGCGGCCCGGCCGGAAGATCTGGCTACGATTATTTATACGTCGGGCACGACCGGAGAGCCGAAAGGCGTGATGTTGACGCATGCGAACATGGTCTCGAATTTGATCGACTCGTCGGACCATTTTGCGTTCGGCGGGAAGGATTCCGCGTTATCGGTGCTGCCGCTGTCGCACGGGTTCGAGCGCCAGGCAATGAACATGTACCTGTATCACGGCATGAGCGTTTACTTTGGCGAATCGCTGGAAAAGATTGGAGTCAATCTGCGCGAAGTGCATCCCACGGTCTTTGTCGGCGTGCCGCGCATCTATGAAAAGATTCTCGCGAAGGTCCAGGATCGCGCGGCGGCGAAAAGTAAACTTAACGGCGTGCTGTTCGCATGGGCCTTGGGTATTGGCAAGCGATGCGCGCAACTCGCCTCTGACCGTCGGCCGGTTCCGCTCTTACTTTCGCTCAAGCGGAAAGTCGCCGACGTGCTTGCCTTCAAGAGGTGGCGCCAGGCGATGGGCGGCCGCATTCGCATCTTCGTTTCCGGCGGAGCGCCACTCTCAGACGACGTGGCCCTCGCCTTTGCGGGCGCGGGGATGCCGATCGTGCAGGGCTATGGCTTGACCGAGACTTCCCCGGTAATCACCGCGGGCCAGCTTAACGACAATCGCATCGGCACAGCCGGCAAACCGATTCGCAACGTCGAGGTGCGTCTCGCAGCGGACGGCGAGATCGAAACGCGTGGACCGCAAGTGATGCGCGGCTACTGGAACAAACCGGAAGAAACGCGCGCGGTGTTTACCGACGATGGTTGGTTCAAGACGGGCGACATCGGCACCCTTGATGCAGACGGTTACCTGACGATTACTGATCGGAAGAAGGAACTGCTGAAAACTTCGGGCGGCAAGTACATCGCGCCGCAACCGATCGAGCAGTTGATCAAGAGTTCGCGCTTCGTTAATCAAGTTGTGGTGATCGGCAACGGCCGGAAGTTCCCTTCCGCTTTGATTGTGCCTGATTGGGAGCAACTACAAGCGTACGCTAAACTCAAGGGTTTGAACTTGAGAGAGAAAGAGGAATTCTCCCGCCATCCGCGGATCATCGATTTATTCGAGCGTCAGATTGCCGCGCGCACGCAAGGCCTCGCACAGTTCGAAAAGATCAAGCGGGTCGCGCTGCTGGCCCACGAATTGACGGTTGAAAGCGGCGAGCTGACGCCAACGCTGAAGGTAAAGCGCCGCGTCGTCGATGAAAAGTATCGCGAGGTTATTGATCGGATTTATACGGAGTAGGCTCTAGATTCCCTCTCCCTTTTGGGAGAGGTGGGCACTACAGCTACTG
>DATGVD010000135.1:0-4832 GCA_035300785.1 Pyrinomonadaceae bacterium
TCAACGTCCTTCGACTTAAAGAAAGAATCAGAAGAGTAGTGAACAATCTGTAGTTCCTTTGCGACCCTTTGCGGATTTTCTTGGCGTTCTTTGCGGTTAAAGTCTTAGTTACTGCACGACGGCCAACCATGGAAAGAATGAAAACTCTAACTTACGAAACGACTGGCCGCATCGCGCGCATTACTTTGAACCGGCCTGTGCGCGGCAACGGCATCACGCTGGACATGCCGAACGAAATTGCGGCCTGCGTCGAACACGCGAACCTGAATCCTGATGTTTCGGTGATCGCGCTCGCCGGCAACGGCAAAGGTTTCTGCGGCGGCTATGATCTGGTGCTGGCGGCGGAGCAGGGCTTTTCAGTTGATTCGGATTCGACTGTCTCGCCGGAAGGCTCTCCGTTGGATCCGCGCGTGCAACTGGCTAATCACGATCCCGAGGGCGTCTGGGATCCGATGATCGACTACGCGATGATGAGCCGCAACGTGCGCGGTTTTATGAGTTTGTTTTTCGGCGAGAAGCCGGTGGTGTGCAAGATTCATGGCTTCTGCGTCGCCGGCGGGACGGACATGGCGCTGTGCGCGGACCTTTTGGTGATCGAAGACGACGCGAAGATTGGATATTCGCCGGCGCGCGTGTGGGGAGTGCCTACCACCGCCTTGTGGGTTCATCGCATCGGCGCCCAGAAAGCCAGGCGCTTGCTCTTTACCGGCGATCTGATTTCGGGCAGACAGGCCTGCGACTGGGGCCTGGCAATCGAAGCCCCGGCTGCCGATAAACTGGACGAGCGATTCGAGTATTTGCTCGAGCGCATCGCGCGCGTGCCGGTCAGTCAGTTGATCATGATGAAGCTGATGATCAATCAAACGCTGATGTCGCAAGGGCTTTATCAGTCGCAAATGCTCGGCACGATTCTCGACGGCGTCGCCCGCCACACAAAGGAAGGGTACGCATTCCAGCGCCGCGCCGCCGAGGCTGGTTTCAAGGAAGCCGTGCGCGAACGCGACGAACAGTTTGGCGATCCAAGTTTTGAGTAGCTCCCAATCAAACCAAATGATATTCAAAAGCCCTTACCCTGACATCGCCATCCCCGAAGTTCCCCTCGCCGACTTTATTCTTGAGCGTGCGCCGCAGTTTTCGGCAAAGCCTGCGCTGATCGACGGTGTTACGGGACGAACTTTGACTTACGGCGAGTTGGTTGCAGCCGTGGACCGCGTGGCTGCGGGCTTCGTGGCGCACGGGTTTCGAAAGGGCGACGTCTGCGCGATTCATTGCCTGAACTGTCCCGAATACGCAATCGCTTTTCTCGCGGTGGCGAAGTTGGGCGGCGTGAGCACAATGGCTCCCCCGCTCTTCAACGAGAGCGAGTTGACTACGCAACTTAAAGACAGCGGCGCGCACTATCTACTGACTGATTCCCGGCTGGGGACAACCGGCCTGGCCGCTGCGCGCGTCGCGGGCGTGCGCGAAGTTTTTGTGCTTGGCGAAGCCGCCGGCGCAATTTCTTTCTCAACGCTGTTGGATCAGAACGGCGCCGTGCCGCAGGTCAAGATCGATCCGCGCGAAGATCTGGTCGCGCTTCCTTATTCAAGCGGCACGACGGGTTGGCCCAAAGGCGTGATGCTGACGCACTTCAACATGGTGGCGATGCTCTGTTTGATGGAAGCCACGGATGTGCTGAGCAGCGCGGACAGAACGATCTGCGCCGTGCCTTGCTATCACCTTTACGGCTCTCACATCGTGATGAACATGGCGTTGCGCACCGGGGCCACGGTGGTAACGCTGCCGAAATACGACCTGGAAACATTCCTGCGCACGATGCAGGACTACGCCATCAGCGTCGCGCCGGCCGTGCCGCCGATTGTGCTGGAACTGTCGCGCACTCCGCTGGTTGATCGCTTCGATCTCTCGAATCTGACGACGGTGTTCTCAGGAGCCGCGCCGCTATCTGTCGAGGTAGCCAAAGCCTGCTGCGAGCGACTCAGCGTGCGTATCAACTACGGCTACGGGATGACGGAGCTGAGCCCGCTCTCGCATCTCACTTATCGCAGGGCGGGAGCCGACAAACCGGAATCAACGGGCTACTGCCTGCCAAATACTTTCTGCAAAATCGTTGACGTAGAAACGAAAGCCGAGCTTCCGGCCGGTGAGAACGGAGAGGTTTGGGTGCGCGGTCCGCAGGTCATGAAAGGATATCTGGGCCATCCGGAAGCGACGGCCGAAATCATCGACCCCGAGGGCTGGTTGCACACCGGTGACATCGGATACGCCGACGAAGATGGTGCGCTCTACATCGTCGACCGGCTCAAGGAGTTGATCAAATACAAGGGCCGGCAGGTGGCGCCGGCTGAGTTGGAGGCCCTCCTGCTTTCGCACCCGTTGATTGCCGACGCGGCAGTGATTCCCAGTCAGGACCACGACGTGGGAGAGATCCCCGTAGCGTTCATCGTCGTCAAAGAGAGTGTTTCAGCAGACGACATCATCAACTTTGTGCGCGAGCGCGTCGCGCCGCACAAGCGAATCCGGCGCGTGGAGTTTGTCGATCAGATTCCCAGGAATGCTACGGGCAAGATCCTGCGGCGAGAGTTGGTTGAACGGGTGCGTAAGACCGCGCGGTAGTTGCGGGAGGGCGCGCCAATTCCGCTTCTATTCTTCGATCACATTGTATTTAACTCTCTTGGGAACTCCGCGAACGTCCCACACCAATCCGGTCCAGGCCAGAACCTTCAGAGTGTAGAAAACCGGGTCCCATTCCCACCAGAAGAATCCCGCCCGCGCGGTGTTCGGATAATGATGATGGTTGTTGTGCCAGCCCTCGCCAAACGTGAGCAGAGCCATCAGCAAACTATTGGTCGAGCCGTCGCCGGTTTCGTATCTGCGGTTATTGCCTTTGTGACAAAAATAATTAATTCCTGAAGCCATGTGCAGCGCGACGATGATGCTCCCGCCGTATCCGATTGCAAACATCGAGAAACCTCCGATCAGAAGCGTGATGATGCTGACGACCACGGGCGTCACCCAATAGTTCCGATGCATCCACATCAGTTCCGGATAACAGGTAAAGTCGGCGGCGTGCTTGAGAATTTCTTTCTCCGTATAGCCCTCGTCGGCCACGCTGCCAAACCAGCAAAACCAGAAACCCTGCTTCGGGCTATGCACGTCCCGCTCGGTATCGGAATACTTATGATGAATGCGATGCTTGCCGGCAAACCAGATCGGATCGCCGAAAGTCATGCCCGTCAACATGCACATGAAGAATTGAAACGCGCGGCTGGTCTTGAAAGCTCGGTGCGCAAAATAACGATGCAGACAGCCGCCGAGCCCGAACGCGTAAAGCAGGGAGAAGCCGACACACACGAGCCCATCGACCATTCGCGCTCCGTTGAAAATTGCCACAACCGGCAAAGTGTGCAGGCAAACGACGAAGATCAGAAAAGTGATCTGGCGGCTGTTCAGCCGCTTCCTTGGTTGCGCTATGGCGCTCGTCAGAATTTGAGACATTCGACTCCTCGTTAAGAAACAATCAGGCAATCGCCACCGCGCGACGATCGATCTGCGCCGGCGCGGTTCGGTGCTTTAGCAGTCCCGAGTCAATCAGCTCGGCCGTGAGATTGCCGCTCCTATCGGTGACCATGGTCGGTTGAAAATGATTCCGGAGGCGCGCATCGACGCGAAACGCCGGCGTGTAAAGCTGATCGATCGGCTCAGTCGTGCTCACGAAAGTGCGCCGCCGCCGTTGCTTCAGCCAACCCAAACCCGTGCTCGACGTCATCAGCGTGTGGGCCGAAAGCAGCAACCCCTGCTCAAGACCGATCGCAATTTGCAGGGGGTTCAGTTTCGCCTTGTAAAGTTGGAAGAAGCGCAGCGTGTGTTTGATAATCCGGCCGCGCAATCCGCGAAACTGCTCGACGTCCCGGACAAACTCTACGACCTCGTCAAGCGGATCCAGGGTCTTCTGCACGATGGTGATGCCGTCCATGTCGCGCAGTTTTGTCTCTGGCAGAATGGTTCGATCGTTCAGACACTCGTAAAAGTATGGCGTGCCGAGGATGGGAATCGAGAGCGTGATAAAAGCCGGCAGCGAAATTTCAGGCGTGCCGGTAATGAACTCGAGTTCGCGCCGAACGTCCGCGATGGTGCGCGTCGTCAAATCCAGCATCAGGCCGTAACAAAAGATTATGCCGGTGTTCAGACAGCGGCTGATCATTTCGACCTGCGGGAGGGAAGTGTTCTGGAGCTTATTAAAACTTCTCAGCCAGACGGAATCGAAAGATTCGACGCCACTGAACAGCAGTTCGCACCCCGACTCTTTCGCCAGCGTCAAATTCTCCTGCTTGTTAAAGAAGTCATTGGTCACCAGCGCGGCCCAGTTGCGAAACTGGCCCGCGGCACGGAGCTCCTTTAACAGATCGATGCGCCGGTGAAAGTGTTCGCGATCATTCCCGTAAAAGTTGTTGTCGACAAACAGCAGCTTCCGCCTTTTTCCGGCAGCGAGAATCTGTTGCCGAATATTTCCGAGATCGTAAGTTTGAAAGGAGTGCCCTTCGCCGGTGAGCGAGCAAAACGAGCAATGAAAGTTGCAGTATCGCGAGCTTTCGACGTGGCTGACGAACTTGATCCAGTAAGCCAGATCGAACCGCGGAAGCATTTGCGTGGCCGCGTACGCTTCGCCCCACGCCTCGACGATCACTTCGCGCAGTTCTTCAATATCTCCGAGACAACTGTAGTCAAAAAACTTCTGCGACAGCCGCGGCAGCGCGCGCACTGCCGGGCCTCCGGCGACCACGATCACTTTTGGATTCTTCGTGCGCACATAGGCCGTCAGGTGCAGCATG
>DATGVD010000136.1:0-3087 GCA_035300785.1 Pyrinomonadaceae bacterium
CAGGCGATGATTCAGTCCGCCGTGGCATTTCATCATCTACAGATTGGCCGGCCCGGCGCCGCGCGGCAAATGTACCTGGCAGCCAAAGAAAAGTTCGCGCGCCTTAATTGCCGGGTTTTTATGTCGCTCGATCTCGAAGAATATCAGGCGCAACTTGATCGCTCGCTGTCCTGGCTGTTGAGTGTTCCCGATCCGCGCGAGATCGCGCAGCCGGAAATCGATCCGCCGATGATTAGCTTGTTGCCGGGATTGAATAATCAAGATGACTGAGATCGTTAGAGTATTGAGGTTGCTTTTGCTCGGCCTGTGGCTGGGCGCCGCGATTTTCTTCGGGGCGGCGGTCGCGCCGGCGCTGTTTGCCGTTTTGCGCGGCGCCAATTTGGCCAACGCGAACGAACTCGCCGGCACGATCGTGTCGCGGCTGTTGTCGATAATTAATCGCGGCGGTTTCGAAATCGGCCTCTTCCTGATCGTGACCGCATATTTCATGTCCAGGAATGAAAGCCGGCTCAGACGATTCGCGGAGATGATTTCGCTGGCGATTATGGCTATCATGACCGGCGTCGGACATTGGGTAATCACGGCGCGGATGGTTGCGCTGCGCGCGGCGATGCAAGGTCAGATAGATCAAATCGCGCTCAACGATCCGCGGCGCGGCGCGTTCGACAGTTTGCATGGCTACTCAGTCACCGCAATGGGAGTGGCGATGGTTGCCGGTTTGGTGGCGTTCATGATCATTGCTCGGGGCAGTAGCCCGACCGTAAGGGAGGGCTCCATTTCATCTGAGGAAGACTAAGCTTTGGAAGTCATCGAACAACTTGATCGCTGGCAGGAGCGATATGGAGCCTGGAGATCGAAGCGACCTCCCGGCTCAACCGAAAATATTAGCGACTATCCGTTTGTCGAGAACGCGCGCGCGCCCTTCACCCCGGCGCGACGGTCTCTGCCGATGCTGAACCTCGCGGTGATCTCTTCGGCGGGCGCGTACCTCGACGGAACTGATCCGTTCGATACGAACACGCCGGAGGGCGATTTCACTTTTCGCGAGCTGCCCACCGAGATCGATCTCAGCGACTTGCGCTTTTCCGCGCGCGGCTATGATTCGACATTCGTTCAGCAGGACGGAAATGTTCAGGTCCCACTCGCGCGTTTGTTCGAGTTCGAATCCAATCGCGTCATTGGTCAATTGAATCAAGTCTTCTGGAGTTTCTGCGGATTCATGCCTGACGCCGCGCGTTTGGTCAGGGAAACTCTGCCGCAACTTGTCGAGCGCCTTAAGCGTTACGAGGTCCAGGCCGCGCTCCTGATTCCCGCGTCGCGTCTCTGTCACCAATCAATCGCGTTGGCCGCGCGCGCGGTCGAAAGCGCTGGGATTCCGACGATGATGCTGGCAGTTGAGCGCGACGTGGTCGAACGCGTGCATCCGCCCCGCGCCGGGTTTTATCAGGGACAGCTCGGCAGCGTTGTGGGCCAGCCGAATTGGCCCGAGCATCAACGAAGAGTTCTTGATGAAGCGCTGCGCTGGATTGAGCCGATGGACCAACCCGGCATGAGCAAGCTGGGAGTGGTGCTCGAAAGCCAGGTTGAAGCGGCGCGCGGCGAAAGATAGTGTCAGAAGCCCGACCGTGAGGGAGGGCTCCGTTGCAATCCTCAAAGGATCGACGTCACTCAGTCAATCTATTAGCTTATGAAACGGACAATTCTTCGCGCGGCTATAGCCATCATTGTCCTGGTCGTCGGTTATCTCATCCTATGGCCGGTGCCGATCAATCCGGCAGCCTGGACCCCGCCGGTCGCACCGGAACTAACCGGCGTCTATGCGCAGAACTCTGAACTCGCCAGGATTGAAAGATTAAAGATCGATGCGTTCGCGCCGGAAGACGTCGCCATCGACGAACAGGATCGAATCTATTGTGGCGCCGCCGATGGCCGCATCTTTCGTTTTCAGGCGGACGGAACGAAGCCGGAGGCTTTTGCGAGCACGAAGGGCCGCCCGCTGGGATTAATATTCGATCACGATGGAAACCTGATCGTGGCCGACGCCATGATCGGTCTGATGTCGATCGCTCCTGATGGGACCAGCACGGTGCTCAGCACCGAAGCTGACGGAGTTCCCTTCCGCTGCACCAACGACCTTGATGTCGCCGCCGACGGAACAATCTATTTCACGGACGCGTCTGACAAGTTTCCGCTGACCCAACTCAAAGCCGACCTGCTTGAGCATCAACCGAATGGCCGTTTGCTCGCTTATGATCCGCGCACCAAACAAACGCGCATGCTCTTACGTGATCTCTATTTCGCCAACGGCGTCGCGCTGAGTCCGGATAAGGGTCAATCTTTTGTTCTCATCAACGAAACTGGAGCCTACCGCGTGCGCCGCTATTGGTTGGTCGGGCCAAAGAAAGGTCAATCGGACATCTTCATAGACAATCTGCCGGGCTTCCCGGACGGTATCTCTTCAAACGGCCGCGACACTTTCTGGCTCTCGCTGGTCAACCGGCGCGACGCTGCGTTGGATGCCTTGCAACCTCATCCGTTTCTGAAGAAAGTCGTCTGGCGCCTGCCGAACTTTCTGCAACCGAACATCAAGCGTTACGCGTTCGTGCTCGGTCTCGACTCTAACGGCCGCGTCGTGCGCAACCTCCAGGATCCTTCACCGCAGTGCTTCGCTCAGATCGCCAACGTCGTCGAGCACAAAGGCACGCTCTACTTTGGCAGCATCGGCGAAAGCGCGATTGGACGGATGCCTGTGCCGGCGAAGTGATCACTTTTCATCCGCCAGAATTGCCTCGCCCTTGGTAAGCCAGGACACGCCGAACGATACGACTGCCAAAGCCTCAAGCCAGAAAACGGGTGTGAGCTGTTGGAAAGGCGCAAGACCTGGCAAAGCCTTAAATGTGGCTATCAATAGTATCGAACCCAGTATGGCGTAACCGCAGAGTGCATACACTACATTGCGTCGGCGCTTTTGCGGCGTGGGCGGTTTTGTGGGATCCGTCTTGCGAAATAAGCAGAGCGAGAAGTACGCGAGGGTAAGGAAAAGCAGCGCGGCACAAGTCAAATGAATCGCGCCGAACAGTTTGTCTC
>DATGVD010000137.1:0-5126 GCA_035300785.1 Pyrinomonadaceae bacterium
TCGGGAATCGCACGCATTCGCCTATTGAACATCCTGCAACGGCGCTGTGAAGAACTCGGCATTCGCGTCAATTTCCAAACTGAAATTAGAGACATCGAAAACTTGCGAGCCGAGTGCCATCTGCTGGTCGGAGCAGACGGCGTTAACAGTCTCGTCAGGCAAACTTTCGCAGACAGCTTCCAACCCAATCTTGGCATGCGCCCAAACAAATACATCTGGTATGGCACGAACCAGTTGTTTCATGGACTGACGCTGACCTTTCGCGAAACGCCGGCAGGAGTTTTTGCCGCGCATTCGTACAAATTCGATAAAGCCACCAGCACGTTCATCGTCGAATGCGATCCGCGAACATGGACGCAGGCTGGATTCGCCGAGATGTCAGAGGCAGAGACGCTTCGCTATCTCGCCGCAGTATTCGCACCCGACCTAAATGGTCAGCTGCTGCTTTCGAACAACTCGAAGTGGATTAACTTCCTGCTGGTGAAGAATGCGCGCTGGAGTTTAGAGAATGTCGTCCTGCTCGGCGACGCTCTGCACACGGCGCACTTCTCGATCGGCTCAGGCACCAAGCTGGCGATGGAAGACGCGATTGCGCTGAAGGAATCTTTTGCTCGAACACCGGAAGTGCCGGCTGCTTTGCGTTTGTTTGAAGAGACGCGCCGGCCAATCATTGAAGACTATCAGGTCGCTGCCTACGACAGCATGGTGTGGTTTGAGCAGGCGAGAGACTACATGCACCTTACGCCGATTGAACTCGCGTATGCGTTGATGACGCGGAGTGGAAAAGTTGATGATGAGGTCCTGCGGCGGCGCGATCCCGAGTTTGTGGCAGCTTACGAAGCGGCGGCAGGATCCGCAGATTACGCAGATTCCACAGATAAGACGAAGTGAGAACGGAAAAGCTTTCCTGTTGATTTCTGTTCTGCGTAATCTGCGTAATCTGCGGATTAAGTTCCCCACTTCGGCGCAAGCAGTCTCCGCCGCCCATCACTGGCCATCGCGACGCCGGGCTCGTCGAGTTCCTTCCGATCCCAGAGCTTACACGTGACCTGGCGATGCGCTTGATCCAGAGCTTCGCAGTAATTAGTGTAAGTGCAGCGGCGCACGTCATCGCCGCGCCCGAGTCTCACTTTTATAAACCAATCGGGATCGGCGAGCGCCTGGCGCGCCATGCCAATAATATCCGCGTCACCGCTTTGCAGAATTGATTCCGATTGTTCGAAAGTAGTTATCCCGCCGGTAGCAACGATTGGCGTCGTGAATCCAGCCGCATTAACCGCGCGCTTGATCGCACCCACCAGTGGAACGGACCGGCCAAATGGGCCACGTGCATCGGACAGCGTCGTCGGCATGCACTCGTAACCACTCTGGCCAGTGTAAGGATAGACCGCCTGGCCGACTTTCGGCTGCTCGGCGTCTTCGAACTTTCCGCCTTTCGAGATCGAAAGATAATCCATACCCGTTTTCGCGAACTCAACGCCGAAGTAAACCGCGTCGTCGATACGATTGCCGCCGGCGATTACTTCGTCGCCGAGAAAACGCACGCCGACCACGTAATCGTCGCCGACTGTTTTGCGCACCGCGCGATAAACTTCGAGCGGCAGGCGCACACGATTTTCACTTGGCCCGCCATAACCATCGCTGCGGTCATTCAGCGCGCTCAGAAAGCCCGCCATCGTGTACGCGTGCGCGTAGTGCAGCTCGACGCCGTCAAATCCAACGTCACGCGCGCGCCGCGCGGCCTCGGCAAAAATCGGCGGCAACACTTGCGGCAATTCGCGAACGTGAGGCAGATGCGTATCAGTCACCCGCTCGCGATAACCGAAGCGCAGTGACTCCAGCTCGCGCTCGTTGAGCACGCGCTCGACGACTTGGTCCGGCGCGTCTTTGAGAAAAGAACGAACCTCGGTTTCATTTGCGCCGAGCCAGTACGAATCCTCCATCAGTTCTGAGATTGTTTGACGATGGCGGTCGGTGATTTCGAGGAATCGCTGGAAGTATTTCTGGGGATCAGGACGACGCTTCACTGCGAGAAAATCGATGATCTGAATGAAGAGCTTCGTTTGACCATCACTCGCTGTGCGCACCGTTTCGACGAGCTGCTTCAATCCTGGCCGAAACCGATCGTGGCCGATTCGCAGCAATGGGCCGCTGGGAATATCGCGCACGCCGGTCGCTTCGACGACCAGCGCCGCGGGTCGTCCTTCAGCAAAACGGCGATACCAATCGAGATTGTCCTGCGTAACAAAACCGTCTTCGGTCGCGCGCCAGGGCACCATCGCCGGCACCCAGGTGCGACTTGCGAGTGTTATAGCCCCAACGCTTATCGGCTGAAACAAGCGTGATTGACTTGCCTCTTCCGCCGTGGGCCAGCGCGTCGGCGGAATTGGATGCTTGATTGGATTCAGGAACTTCCACATCGCGTGCTCACTTTAACACGGCGAGCATTTTTTGGAGTGCGGCGACTAGTGGCTTTTGAAAGCGCTGACAAGTCAGCGCACTCCAAATCTCGTTTGTCATGCGTCCGACTCTGACTCTCCAACTGTGGTAGATTATCCGGGTCTAAACGGAGAGCATCTTGATTGACGACCTTCTTAAATGGCGTTCTGAGTTTCCGATCCTCGAAAGAGCGGTCTACCTGATCTCGCACAGTCTCGGGGCGATGCCGCGCGCCACTTACGATCGATTGCATGAGTACGCCGACATCTGGGCGACGCGTGGTGTGCGGGCTTGGGCCGAAGGCTGGTGGAACATGCCCGTTAGCGTTGGCAACGAAGTCGGGCGCATCATCGGCGCGGATCCGGAAACGGTCGTGATGCATCAGAACGTCTCGATTTGTCAGTCACTGATCCTTTCCTGTTTCCTGCCGCTGCCCGCGAACTCGAAGCGAAACAAAATCGTCTATTCGGAGCTGAACTTTCCTTCGGTGATGTACGTCTACGAGGCGCACGCTCGTGAGCACGGCCTGCGCATCGAGGTAGTAAAATCCGACGACGGCATGACTATGCCGCTGGAGCGAATGCTCGCGGCGATCGACGAAGAGACTCTGCTCGTGCCGATCTCTCATGTGCTGTACAAGAGCGCCTTTCTGCAGGATGCGAAAGCGATCACTGAGCGCGCGCATGAAGTCGGCGCGCAGGTCGTGCTCGACGTCTATCAATCGGCCGGCACAGTTCCGTTTAGCGTGAAAAATCTGAATGTAGATTTCGCGACGGGTGGTTCAGTGAAGTGGCTTTGCGGCGGGCCGGGCGCAGGCTATCTTTACGTGCGGCCTGATTTGATCGACCAACTCGAGCCGAAGACGACCGGCTGGATGGCGCACGAATCACCCTTCGCATTCGAAACTGAGATGCATTACGCTCCGAATATCACCCGGTTTCTGCATGGCTCGCCGGCGATTCCAGCGCTGTACGCCGCCCAAAGCGGGTACCAGATCATTAATGAAATCGGCGTTGAAGCGATTCGCGAAAAGAGCATGCGGCAAACCGGAGGGCTGATCCAACTGGCCGAAGCCGCGGGTTTTCGGGTCACGAGTCCGAAAAATCCGACCCAGCGCGGAGGCACGATCACGGTTTGGGACGATAATGCCGCCGGCATCGCGAAGGAATTGATTCGCCGCGAGTTCATCGTCGACTATCGCCCCGGCGCAGGCGTGCGCATCTCGCCGCACTTCTACACGAAGGACGAAGAGCTGGAACTCGTGATCGCTGAGATGAAAAAGATCCGCGACACGCGCGCCTACGCAGCGCAGGAAAAAGCGGGCGCGGCGTTTTGATTTGGAGTGCGCCGACTCGTCGGCGCTTTTCTCTTAATACCGACAAGGCAAGGCGGTGACAAGTCACTGCACTCCAAAAGGAAACACCATGAAAGTATTCCAGGAATCCCAGGAGTTTTTGCAAACGATCGCCGCGGAGGCGGCAAAGAACAGCGATGCAGCCCGCCAGTTAGTTTCCGGCCTTAGTCAGGCTCAACTCAATTGGAAACCGGCCCCGGACAAGTGGAGCATCGCGCAGTGTCTGGATCATCTCGCGGTAGCGTCCAGCAAATTCGTTCCGTATTTCACCACCGCGCTTGCTCGCTCGCGCAAGAAATGGCCGGTAGCTTCGTCGCCATCATATCGCCCAACATTGATTGGCGGATGGCTAATCAAGCTAGTGGTGCCAGAGGCAGAAAGGAATCTGACCGCGCCGAAAGTGCTCCGACCGTCTGAGTCGTCAGCAATTCAAGGCACGCTTGAGAGCTTTCTGGAGCAGCAGGCGCGATTCATTGAGTTCGTCCGAGAGACTTACGGAGTTGATTACAATAAAACGCGGCTGAGGTCGCCCGTCACGCCGCTAGTCCGCTACAGTCTGGCCGACGCGTTTGTGATCACGGTCGTACATGGCCAGCGGCACCTGGCGCAAGCGCGCCGCGTGCGTGAGATGTCCGGTTTTCCGAAAGCATAACTCCGATCGACAAGTCATCATGTCAGACACCTACGGCAAAGACGCCCCGCTTTCCTACAACAAATATCTGCGCGTGCCTGAGTTAATTGACTTGCAAACCTGCCTGTCGTCGCCGGCACATCACGATGAGTTGCTCTTCATCACGGTACATCAGGCTTATGAACTCTGGTTCAAGCAAATCCTGCATGAGATTGACGCGGCCATCGGCCTGATGAAGGAAGATCATCCAGCGGAAGCAGCCCAGGCACTGCGCCGCGTGGTTGAAATTGAAAAGCTCCTGATCGCGCAAATTCATATACTGGAAACCATGAGGCCGATCAGCTTCCTCGCCTTCCGCGATGAACTGAATCCGGCGAGTGGCTTTCAGTCGATGCAGTTTCGCGAGATCGAATTTTCTTCCGGCTTGAAAGATGACGCGGTGCTGCGCAGCTTTTCGCACGATGATTTTGCCCGTAAACGCCTTCAGACGCGCATGACGACGCCTTCACTCGGCGAGGCATTCTTTGCTTTGCTGCGCCGGCGCGGATTCGACACGCCGGCCAGCGACGCTCCCCGCGACGAAAAGGAACGCCGCAGCAATCGTGGCAAACGCCAGCGGGCGATGTGCGAAGTGCTCACGCATCCCGAACAGCTCGGTCCAGAATATCAACTGGCCGAAGCGCTGCTGGAACACGATGAATA
>DATGVD010000138.1:0-3459 GCA_035300785.1 Pyrinomonadaceae bacterium
CGATTCAACCTGGAGAGCGCGCGCCAGATCTCGCCTGAACGGCGGCGCCAGCGGCGCCGTGCCGGTTACGACTGGCGTGTTTTCTATTCGCTGGGTAATTGCCTGCGGCACACTGATCCGGCGTTCCGCCGCGCGTGTTTCAAAGGCAACGCGCCGCAACGAATCAACTGCCAGCGGATCCTGCACCGGACGCACGCGGGCGATGGTTTGGGAATCGATCCTGGAAATCATCGTGGGATCGATCACTCGATTAAAGTTACGAGTGTCTACAACTGTCACCGCGCCCGGAACGTTGATGTTTACAACGCGCTCCTGCACAACATTCGTTGGGTTCAGATAGACCGGCTGCCAGTTAGGACCGTAATACCAGGATGAGTATGGATCGCCTGGACCCAAGGCTACCCACGCGACGCTCGATTGGCTCACAGGTATGAAATCAACTAACGCCGGTGAGTAAGTTGGATATGTTCTTACGGGCTCCGGAACCCAAAACCACTCGTTCGAAGCGTAGGCCCAGCGACCATAGTGATAAGGCGCATAACCCCACGGCTCGTTCGATACCCAGGTTAAGCCAAACGGATAGTCCATAGACCAATAACCCGACTGATACGGGACCCAACCCGCGTCAACTCGTGGATGCCAGGCGTAACCGTAATCGCTCACGTACTGCCAGTCACCATAGTCGTCGAGGTCGTCGACACCTGGAATGTATTCGGAAACGTAGTTATAGCTCGGGTCATTACGATATGGATCGTAATAGTCGGGGTCGTCGAGATAGGTGTAATAGTTACGATAGCGCCCGTCGTACTTGCGCGGATAGCGATAGCGAAAATGGTTGTCGAGCAGAGCGCCGGCCTGGCCCGCATCGACGCGCGACATTACCGCGCCGGAGTTACCCTGACACGGAATCGTCAGCACTTCGCCTTTGTCGATGCGACCGCTCCCGCCCTGGCCAACCACCTGGGCTTCGCCGCTCAGCGTGGTGGCGACTGCGTTGCCGTTCTGATCTAAAGCGACTTGATAGATGCCCGGCTGCTCCAGATCAACGGCGCCACACGGAGTGGCAACCTCGAAGGACTGACCGGATGAGATCGACCCGATATCAAAAAGAGCCGAGCCATCGCGCAGCGCGACCTGAGTCCGCGGCTGAGAAAGATCCAATATGTCGAGCGACGTGTTCGCATCAATGGTAGCGAAGTTGCGCCCACTGAACGCTATCTCGCTGCGCGAATTGTCGCGCGCATAAACTCGATCGCCGACCGTAATTGGAGTGTTAGCCGTGGCTTCGATCCAATCGGCCTTTGTAGAGCTGGTATCAAGACTGTGGTTCAGTCCAACCTGCCCATCCACCCGTTCGATGCGTGCTGCGTTCGGTAGAGCTCGGGCTTCGGCGGTCCGTTCGTATTTCGTCCAGAGCAATGCAGCCGCTCCGGCGACAATTGCGCAGCCCAAAACTATTAACGTCGCATGCGGCCAAATCTTTATGCGGTCCATAAAAGCACACCTCCTGTCCATGTCTTGTCGCAGACAAATTCCTGCAACATCAATACCGGAAATCATCGTTTACAAGTGAGTGTTGAAAGAGAATCAAAGAGCGTCATTGCCAAGACGCGATACAAAGGGCACGGGTCCTGGATCACTAGCGAATTGTTACAATATTGCCGGACAATTGCAGCACAAGAAGACGGTCTCGCTAACGGGAGATTCGCAAACATTGGACCCGATACCGAACATCACAATACGGTTTGCGACAACTAACGAGACGCAGGCGATCGCTTCAGTCTTGCGGGAATCGTTCGTTGAGTATGAGTCCCGCCACGAAGTAACACGCAGTTTTGATAGAGCGATTTAGTGTGGTTTAGTGGATCGTTCTTTCGACGGAACACAAACCATGACCTTACCAACCACGAGGCCCCACGACACCGTATCGAAACATCGTGTAGAATTGGACGCTGATGAAACCAGTCGCCACTGAAGAATGCGTACCGACGACCGGCGAAGAAATCGCGAATACCATCAGCCACGGCATAGGGCTCGCGCTGGCGATCGCCGCGACGCCAATTCTGATCGTGGCGGCCGTGCGCGCAGGCACTGTCTGGAACATGGTCGGCGCGAGCGTCTTTGCCAGTGCGATGCTGTCCTTGTATTTCGCTTCCACGCTCTATCACGCACTTCGACACGATAAGGCCAAGGGCTTCTTCCGCACCCTCGATCATGGAGCAATCTTTCTGCTCATCGCCGGCACTTACACCCCTTTCACTTTGGGCGTTTTGCGCGGGCCGTGGGGCTGGACGTTGCTGGGATTGATTTGGGCGATGGCGGTCACCGGTCTAACGATGAAAGCAGTGGCCGGCACGCGTTATCGTTGGCTTTCGATGGTCTTGTATCTGTCGATGGGCTGGCTGGTCGTGATCGCGGCAAAGCCGGTCCTGCTGCTCGTGCCTCTCCCCGGCATTCTCTGGCTGCTGGCCGGCGGCGTGGCCTATACGGCCGGCGTGGGGTTCTATAGCGCCCATCGCATGCGCTACCACCATTTTATCTGGCATCTGTTCGTCTTAGCCGGCACCACCTGTCACTTCTTTGCCGTGCTCTGGTATTCGGCTTAAGCCCAAACGTTCTTAGGCCGTTCGCAGTCTGGCAATCGGCATCCTCCCGGTGCTATTATCTGCGCGCGGTAAAGTATTATGTTCAATCCTCAAGCTCTTCATTTTCGACCGCTCGATAACCGCAGTGATCTATTCGCGGACTAGTCTCCGTCTTAATTCAAGCTTCGTCTTTCGGACACAGCCGAGGTGTCGAACCATGAGTCGTTTTTCAAAGGAGACAAAGAAATGTCAGCGGTAATTACAGCACGAAAACCTGAAATCAGAACCGAACTGCCCGGCCCGAAGGCCCGCGCCATCATCAAGGCGGATTCCGAGTTTGTTAACCCGGCGTACCCGCGCCCGGCGTTCAAGCTGGTCGCCGAGCGCGCGCAAGGCGTCTGGGTCGAAGACGTCGACGGAAATGTTTTCCTTGACTGCAACGCCGGCGTGGCCGTGTGCTCGACCGGACATTGTCATCCGGAAGTTGTGCGCGTGATTCAGGAACAGACGGAACAACTGATTCACATCTGCGGCACCGATTACTACTACCAGAGCATGCCCGATCTCGCGCGCAAGCTTGACGAGATCGTTCCCATCGATGGCCCCACGCGCACGCACTTTGGCAACAGCGGCACTGAAGCCGTCGAGACGGCTTTGAAGCTGGCCATGCATGCGACCGGCCGCGAGAAATTCATTTCGTTCTTCGGCAGTTTTCACGGACGCACTTTGGGATCGCTTTCGCTCACGAATTCCAGAGTAGCGCAGCGCCGCGGTTTCAAACGCCAGCTACTCGACGTGGTTCATGTCCCTTTCCCGAACGACTATCGCAATCCGTTCAGTGCCGACGAGTGCGGCGATGGCGGACCAACCCAGG
>DATGVD010000139.1:0-2776 GCA_035300785.1 Pyrinomonadaceae bacterium
ACCGCATCTTGACTCTCGTTCAGGCCAACTCTAGAATTCGATCTTAGTGAATTAGAGCCGCGCAGTTTCGGATAACATTGGCGCTCAACCGTTTTCGAGTTTTCGATCAGCTTTCCCGAGGAGTAGTTTTCTTATGTCACACCGCAGTTTGAGCCGCCTGGCGGTCGCTCTCTTAAGCCTGACCTTTGCCTTGCCTGCAGGCCTGGCGCAAAAGAAAAAGGCCAACGACCAAAGCCAGGATCCGTCACAACGTGAACGCAACGTCAAGCCGGAATTAAAAAAGGCTTACAAAGATTGGCTCGAGAAAGACGTCGCTTACATCATCACGGACGAAGAGCGCAAAGCTTTCAAGAAACTTGCGACTGACGACGAGCGCGAACGCTTTATCGAAGAGTTCTGGCGCCGCCGCGATCCCGATCCGGACACGGACGAAAACGAATTTCGCGAGGAATACTACGAGCGCATCGCCTATGCGAACGAGCACTTCGCTTCCGGGATTCCCGGCTGGAAAACGGATCGCGGTCGTATCTGGATCATGTATGGAAAGCCGGACGAAACCGAAACGCATCCATCGGGTGGCTCGTATCAGCGCGAGCCACAGGAAGGCGGCGGCTCGACTACCACCTACCCTTTCGAGAGATGGTTCTATCGCTATCTGCCGGGCGTGGGTTCAGGAGTTGAAATTGAGTTCGTCGATCCGACGGGCAGCGGCGAGTACCGCATCGCGCGGAATCCGGACGAGAAAGATGCGCTGTTGACGATTCCCGGTGCCGGCCTGACGCTGGCCGAAGAAATGGGGTTGGCCAACAAAGCGGACCGCGTGGCGAACATGGGCGGAGTGGGCATGGTGGGCTACATGCGCGAACAGGACAGTCCGTTTTCACGTCTGCAGCTTCTTGCGGATTTAAGCCGGCCGCCGCAGATCAAGTTCAACGATCTGGCCTCGGCAGTGAACACCCCGGTCATTGAAGACAATCCGCTCAACTTTGATGTGCGAGTCGATTTTTTCCGCCAGTCGGATGAGCGCGTGATTACCGCCTTCACGATTCAGACTGACAACCAGAACCTCGTATTCAAGGACAGCGGCGGTTTGCAAGAGGCGCAGCTAAATATCTTCGGAAAGATTACCCACGTTTCCGGACGTCGTGCCGGCGTCTTCGAAGATCCGGTGATTACGCGCGCTACTACGGAAGAACTGACTGAGGCCAAAGGGCGCAAGTCCGCGTATCAAAAAGCGGTGGCGCTGGCGCCGGGTCGCTACCGCGTCGACATCATCGTTCGCGACATCGCGTCGGGTGCCACCGGCGTGCGACATCAGGGCTTTGAAGTACCCAAGTATGATCCGGCCAAGCTGTCCACTTCCACACTGGTGCTGGCGGTGAAACTCGAAGGGCTCGGCGATCAACCGGCCGTGGGCATGTTCACCATCGGCAACGCGAAAGTCATCCCGAATGTGTCGGGCACGTTTCACCGGGGCTCGCCGGTCGGCGTTTACATGCAAATCTACAACGCCGGAATCGATCAGACGACGCTGCGGCCCGCAGTCGATGTCGAATACGCTTTGATGAAGGACGGCAAGGAACTCGGTAAGCAGTTGGAAGACTGGCGTGGCAACAGCGACGCCGGACAGCGTCTGACGTTGTCGAAACTGATTGACTCGCGCGGCCTGACGCCGGGCGACTACAATGTCGAAGTCCGCGTGCGCGATCACGTCAGCGGGCAGTCGCTGGTCCAATCTGCGAAGTTCACCATCTTGCCATAGTCCTTAAAGACCGGCTCTCGATTAAACAGGAATCGAGAGCCGGTCTGGTTTTGACTTAGGAGTTTCCCCAACCATAGTTAGCGGTCTCGCTCACCTTCCGAAAAGGAGTACACGTCGATGCTTACTCGCGATCCGGTTCGAGTCTCAATCCTGGCCGGGCTGATATTTCTTGTCCCTCAGGCTCTCGCGCAGAAGCCCGCTCCAAATTCCGATCCGCAAACGAAGCCGCGCAAGATCAAAGTGGAACCCGATAAGGCTTTCACTGACTGGACCAGAGACGTTGAGCCGATCATGACGGCCGATGAATTGAATGCCTGGAAGAAGTTGCGAACCAATGAAGAGCGTGAGCAGTTCATCGGTGACTTCTGGCATCGTCGCGATCCCGATCCCGACACTGAAGAGAATGAGTACCGCGAAGCGTATTACGAGCGCGTCGCCTACGTGAACGAGCATTTTGCTTCCGGCACGCCCGGATACAAAACCGACCGGGGCCGCATTTATCTGAAATACGGCAAGCCCGACGATGTCGAATCGCATCCGGCCGGCGGCAGTTACCAGCGCGCGTCATACGAGGGCGGCGGTTCGACCTCAACTTATCCTTTCGAACGCTGGTTCTATCGCAATATCCCCGGACGTGCGGGCGCGGAGATCGAGTTCGTCGATCCGACCGGCACCGGCGAGTATCGCCTGGCGCGCAATCCATTCGAGAAGGAAGCCCAGTTGATGGTTCCCGGCGCCGCGCCGACGATGGATGGAGTAAGTCAGGCCGATCGCGCTGCGGCAGCGAATGGAATTGGTAATCCATTCTCCATGCGTGAACAGGATTCCCCTTTCAATTGGCAGGATCTGCGGAGAATCCTGGACGCGCCACTGCCCGCGCCGAGATACGATCCGTTCGGAGCAACGATTGCTACCTCGGTGATCATAGAAGACAATCCGCTCAACTTTGAAGCGAGTTTTGGGTTCTTCAGGCTCGATGAGAATCGCGTCGTTACTACCGTCACCGTCCAGACC
>DATGVD010000140.1:0-7458 GCA_035300785.1 Pyrinomonadaceae bacterium
CTGCGCAGAGCCGATCGCGCCAGCAGCAGATTCGCCAAGTTGGCACAGGCAATCAGCAGCACGAGCCCCACCACGATGAACAGCCCATAGATGGTGGTTGAATACTCTCGGCGCATGTCCAGCATCCCGCGGCTGCCGGATTCCGCGATCAGGCGCGGATAATCTTTCGGTTCGAGTTGCGCCGGTTCATTCGCGTTGTGTGGTGGTGGCATGACCTCCAACGCGGCGGCTTGAAAAGTGCCGTTCAAGCTGTCGCGCGCCTGCTCATAAGTTGCGCCCGGTTTGAGCCGCCCCATCAAATTCAGCCACCAGGCCCCTGGGTATTTCGCAGGGGCCAATCTGCTACGCTCGCCTCGCAACAAGGGCTCGGAGGAAAGCGGGACCGTGACGACCGGGTGGTAGTCCACCTGTGATATATCGGTGAACGTGGGCGGCGTGACGCCGATGATGGTGAATGATTGGTGGTTGAGTTTGAGCGGCTGGCCGATGACTGCCGGGTTCGCGGCGAAGCGCTCCTGCCAGAACTGATGGCTGAGCACGACCACCAGCGCTGCGCCCGGCTTATCATCTTCGGCATTGATCGCGCGTCCCAAACTCGGTTGCACTCTCAGCCCGGCGTAATAGCCGCCTGACACAGCTTGCCCGTTGACTATGTCCGCCTGATCTCCGACCACCGCAGTTAGTTCACGGATTGGAGCGAAAGCAAAGAAATCGCTGAGCGGGCCGTCCGGCGCAGCGGCACGCTGCTGGCGCATTTTGTCAAAGACTTCGTAACGAAACAGCGAATCCCCCCGTGTACCCGGCGGTGTGGGCACGGATGACGTGCCGCTCATGCCATTGATTCTGAACGGAAGGCCGGCTTGATATTCAAACAGAACCAGGCGCTCCGGCTCGGCAACCGGCAAGGTCCTTAGCAGCACGGCATCCACAACGCTGAACAACGCGGTGTTCGCGCCGATGCCCAGGGCCAGTGAAAGCACGGCGACCATCGTGAATCCTTTGTGCTTGAGCAGCATCCGCCAACCGTAACGCAAGTCATGCCAAAAAGAGTTCATGAGTTACACTCCAACAGCATTCTTAGGTCTTTATCTTTGCCCCTATCCGCTTTGCTTTTCTCATTTTGCCTACTCGTACCGGAGCGCCACCAGCGGATCGACCTTGGTCGCTCGCCGCGCCGGAATCAAACATGCGAGCAGCGTGACCAGGAGCAAACCCAACGTGACAATTGAGAAGGTGAACGCATCGGTCGTCGTGATTCCGAAGAGCAACGACGCCAGCAAACGCGTCATCGCGAATGCGCCGGCCAATCCCACCGCCACACCGATCAACGCCAGAAACATCCCGTTTCCCACAACCAGCTTCAGAACATCCATGGTCTGAGCGCCGAGTGCCATGCGAATTCCGACTTCCTGCGTTCGTTGGGTCACGGTGTAAGACATCACTCCGTAAATCCCTATCGCCGCCAGCAACAAGGCTACGCCGGCGAAGATACCCAGCATGACGGAAGAAAAGCTGTAAAGCGCTAACGAGATCGCCTGCACTTCGCGCATCGTGTGCACATCGAACACTGGTTGGTCCTTGTCGATTGACCAGACCTGCTCGCGAATGGGAGCAGCCATCGCAGCCGGATCGACTCTCGTCTTCGCGACCAGGACCATTGATTGCCAGGCATCCTGAGCGTGCGGTATGTAGAACTCGGAGGTCACCGGAAGATTCATTTCATGCTTGACGTCCTGCGTCACACCGACCACCTGCGTCCAGGGGTACTTGTCCAACGGCCCTGGATAGCGAATCCGCTTGCCGATCGGATCGTCATTTGGCCAATACTTTCGCGCCAGAGTTTCATTGACGATGACGACTGGTGGCACGCCGGCTTTGTCTTCATCAGTAAAGGCACGGCCTTTCAGGATCGTGATTCCCATCGTATGAAAGTAATTGGGAGTGCAGACCCGATAGCGGCCGTCGTTCTCTTGCCCGGGCGGAGGTTCGGGTTGACCCTCGATCAGAAATGGGTTCGAAGAATTGCTGCCGCCCAGCGGCAGATGATTGACTGCCGCAACCGACTCGATACCGGGCAGTCCCTCAACGCGCCGCACAAGTTCCGAGTAGAACGCCGCCCTCTGCGCCTCGTCCTTATACTTTGCACCCGGAAGAACGAGGTTCATCGTCAACAGGTTGTCGGACTTAAACCCCGGATTAGTCTTTACCATCTGTAGGAAGCTCCGCAGCAGGAGTCCGGCGCTTACCAACAGCATCAGTGAAAGCGCGATTTCGGAAACGACGAGCAGACCACGGAGTCGATGCGACCCTGATGTGCCCTGACGCCCGCCTTCCTTGAGGGCGCTGTTCAAATCCGGCTTTGAGAGTTGCCACGCCGGCGCCAATCCGAAAACTACGCCGCTCAGGACAGACAGCAGCAGCGTGAAAATCAAAACCGGAAGATTGATTCCCAGATGGTTCCAACCGGCCGCGTAACGCGCCGCCTCGCCGGGATTCGCAGCGCGAATCAAATCGATTCCCCAGTAACCGATCAGTACCCCGAGGGCGCCGCCGACCAGCCCGAGCACCATGCTCTCAGTCAGCAGCAGCCGAACGATGCGGAGGCGGCTCGCGCCGAGGGCTGCCCGCAGAGCAATCTCTCGCTGCCGCCCGGTGGCGCGTGCCAACATCAAGTTGGCGACGTTCGCACAGCCAATCAGCAGGACAAACCCAACGGCGGCCATCATCACCCAAAGGGCCGTCGAGTAAAGGCGAACTGTATCTTGCAGTATTGGATAGATAACCACGCCGCGACCGGTATTGCTTGCGGGATATTGTTTCTCGAGCCGACCGGCAATGTGATCCATATCGACCTGGGCGGCCTGAACAGAAACGCGGGGCTTAAGCCGGCCAATACCGAGATAGGATTGATTGAGACGGCTGCGCGCCAGCTCTGGCGTGATCGCCAGCGGCGAGTAAATCTCTGCGCCCTTGGGATAGTTAAACTCGGGAGGCATTACTCCAATGACGGTGCGCGCAGTGCCGTTGGTGGAGATCGTCTTGTTGACGATGTTTGGATCAGCCCCGAAGCGACGTTGCCACAAATTGTAAGTGAGAAGCGCTACTGCATCTTTGCCGGGGTCGCTTTCTTCCGCGGAAAAGCCACGACCCATCAAGGGCTTCACCCCGACAATATCGAGGAAATTAGTCGTGACCTGGAAGCCCTGCACGCGCTCTGGCGAGTCTGCGCCGGTAAGGTTGGTGCTCCACCATCGATAGATTCCGAGTTGCTCAAAGGTCTGGTTCTGGGCGCGCCAGTCAAGATAATCCGCTACGGTTACTTCGTTGCGTTCGACTCCGCGGCTGGGGATCTTTTCCCACACCGCCACGACGCGATCGAGATCAGGAAACGGCAGCGGCTTGAGCAACAACGCGTTAATAAAGCTGAAGATGGCGGTGTTGGCGCCGATGCCAACGGCCAGCGTGATTACCGCGATGGCGGTGAATCCCGGCCGCTTAATCAGATTCCTGAGCGCGTAGCGAATGTCGCTTCCAAGGTTAGCCATCATCTTAATCCTCAGTGCCAAAGACTAAGTTTGAATACAGCCGCCTTTTTTCTCCTTCACGATCGAGACTGAAAGTCTCTACCTGCACTTATTAGCCCAATCAGCCTGTCATGCCCCTGGCACAACCCAGCCATCTTCCAATCGCACGATCCGGTTGCCGTAACCAGCATTTACCTCGGAGTGCGTAACCTGGACGATCGTTGTGCCTTCGTCGTTCAGCTTCTTGAACATCTCCATGATCTCTTTGCCCTGGCTCGAATGAAGATTGCCGGTCGGCTCGTCAGCGAGAATGATCCGCGGATTAGCCACGACCGCGCGGGCAATGCCTACGAGTTGTTGCTGGCCGCCGGAGAGCTGGCTGGGGAAGAGATCCTTCTTGCCCACGATCTGAAAACGATCGAGCGTGTCGCACACGATTGATTGCCGGTCCTTCTTACCAACATCACGATAGGAAAGCGGCAGCTCGAGATTCTCAGAGACAGTCTGGTCGTCGAGCAGGTGATAGCTTTGAAAGACAAAGCCAATGTTGCGATTGCGCAGCTCGGCGCGTTTTCGGTGATTAAGCGAGTGGACGGCCACGTCGTCGAAATAGTATTCCCCGCCCCAGGACTGGTCATGCATGCCCAGGATGTGAAGTAAAGTCGACTTACCGGCGCCTGACGGCCCCATGATGGAAACAAACTCGCCTTGCTGAATATCCAGATCGATGCGGCGCAACACGAAGGTCTTCGTGACGCCATGAGCGAAAGCCTTTTCGATGTTACTCAACCTGATCATGCTATCTCTCCAAAGCCGCTCTCTTTCAACTCTCGTTTTGCTTCCTCAATCTCGCGCCGGTTAGCGCCAACCTCTTCCTCGACTATGAGGCCATCAAACAGGTGAACGATGCGATCGGCGTGTTGGGCGTAGCGCGGGTCGTGCGTCACCATGCAGATCGTCGCCCCGCCGCGGTGTAGTTCGCGCAACAGTTCCATCACGGCCTCGCCGTTGGTTGAATCCAGATTGCCGGTAGGCTCATCCGCCAACAGGATGCTGGGCTGGCCGCCGACGGCGCGGGCCACTGCAACCCGCTGCTGCTGACCGCCGGAAAGTTGGCTCGGTAGGTGTTTTGCGCGATGGGCCATGCCAACGCGCTCCAACGCACTGGTCACACGTTGCTTGCGGTCACTGGATTTCATTCCGCGATAGGTCAGAGGTAACTCAACATTTTCATAGACAGTCAGGTCGCCAATAAGATTGAAGCTCTGAAAGATAAAGCCAACTTCGCGGTTCCGAATACGCGCGCGTTCGGACATCGAGAGATTCTCGACCGGGTGTTCGTTGAGTACGTATTCGCCATCACTCGGTGTATCCAGCAAACCCAGAATCGATAAGAGGGTGGACTTGCCACAACCCGATGGGCCCGCAATCGAGAGATATTCACCCTTCTTAATATCGAGATGAATTCCGGATAGCGCATGCGTCTCGACTTCGTCGGTATAGAAGATTTTCTTCACGTCGGAAAGATGAATCAGGGGTTGGGATGAGCTCATTACGGTCTCCTTCTAGTGTCTGACAAACTGAAGTTTGTCGTGGCCGTGAACTACCAGTATTCCTAACCGTGATGCGACAAACTGAAGTTTGCCGGACAACTAGCGAATGCGAATGCGGTTATAACTATCCATTGCCGAGGTGTCGGACAAGATCACTTGATCGCCTTCCTTCAGTCCGCTAAGTATCTCGATCGTGCTGACGGAACTCCGCCCCAGCATCACCTGAGTACGCACAGCTTCCTGTCCATCCGGAGTCAATCGAAACATACCCACCGTCTGTTGTCCTTGTCCGAATGCTGGTCGCCCGACATTCAGGACGTTATTAAGACGCGCAAGTACGATGGTCCCATCGACGCTCAGATCAGGTCGCGCGCTTCCGGGCAGTGGCCCGGTCAATTCCACGTCGACAACGAAAGTGCCTTCACGCGCCGCCGGATCGATGCGTGAGACCTGGCCTTGAATGATTCCGTTGCGGGTGTCGACGGCGACGGGTTGGCCGAGTCTGACGTCTTTGATTTGCGTCTCGGCAATCTTCAGTTCGGCCTTGAGTGAGGCGGGATCGGCAACTCGCGCGATGTTAACTCCCGGAGCGACCTGTTGCCCTTCCTGCACAGCCACAACTTGCAGCACCCCATTTGTGCCGGCTCGCACCTTCAAAGCATCGACCTGAGCTTTTTTGAGTTTAGCGAGTGCGCGCAGTTGCTGGATTCGAGAATCCTGAGCATTGATTTGCGCTTTGGTGGCTTTTCCACTTATCGCCAGTCGTTGTTGCTCAACCTTGAGCCGGTTGGCAAGATCCTGCACCTTCACCCGAGAAATCTTCAGCAACAACTCAGCTACCAGTCCCTGTTTCGCGAGCACCTCGTCGGTGTCTAGTTGTATTTTCGCCTGGCTGTATTCGGCATTGATGGTGGCGATGGCGGACTGCTGCGTCATGTTCTCGCTCTCCAGGCGCACGCGCAGACTCTCCTCATCGGCCTGCGCCGCTTTTACCTGAAACTCGGCATCTACGGCCTGCTGTTCCATCTGCGGATTCGAAAGCTCCACAATCACAGTGCCGGCGCCAACTTCAACTCCAGCCTGCACCATTATCTTTTCGACTCGTCCGTCCGCGGGCGCGGGCACCCAGCGAGTCACCTGCGGCACTAAGGTTCCGTTGCCATGCACCTCAAGCAGCATCTGGCCGCGCTTAACTGTTTCAATCACGGCAGTGGAACGATCGAGAGTGGGAGCTGCGGGCTTGAGCTTCGCGAGCACAAACGTAATTCCCCCAACCGCGCCGAGACCGATAACGACGAGGATTCCGATGCGAATTCGCTTCTGGAGTTTCGATTTTCGCGGCCGTTTGATATCCATAAACTTGTAGTCGGTACAGTCTTACGCGGATCATGATGTCAAAGCCTGTGCCACCAGGCGTCTCTGAGAAAACATTTGCCGATGAGTTCTCTCAAATCGAGGCATAGTAGTACTTGCGGCTGCTCATAATTCAAATCAGGGACGCCGAGAGATTGCTCGCGATAATTGATTTGAGGGCGGCGTTTCACTTTTGGGACGAAGGAATCCCACTTTCGAAAACCGGTTGGCACCAGCGATCCAATAACAAGGGACTTTACGCCCAGAGCAAAAAGCCTTGTGCCGATACCCTGTCTCTGAAAATCACGCAACAACTCCTGTTGAGACGTTTGGGCACTGTTAGCTGTTAATTGTCCACCCAGCGTAAAGTGGCTGTCGCCTCATCCGCTTCCATTAACGAACGCCGCGCCTTAACGCGGGGGCTTCGCGGGTGCAGGGGCGACGGCTCTAACCGAAGGGGTTAGAGGATTGGTGACGAACGTGGAACTCGACTCCCTTCCCCTCGGTGTCTCTATTCGCTCCCTCCTTTACGATCAGCGCATAGACATAACTGCGGCACAACAGATGAGGGTTGATGAACCTAAACCCTTTTAAATTCGCTAACATCCGCGTCCGATGTGTTCGTATACATGAAGGAGACTTGAACGCCTTGCGCACGCAACGAAGGTTTGCAGAGCGCCAGCCGATGGAGATTGGCGGCTTCCTTGGTGTCTATTTTGAAGGCTCGATAGACACCAAGCCAAGCCTATCGCTGTAACTGTCTGTATTGTATCTATTGAGCTTAGAGTTGATCTGCCGAAGGGGGGAATCGCATGGCCCTATGTTTTACAGTGTTTTGCCACTATTTGTCAAAAACCTCAGTAAAGTGACACTTTCTGTTTGTGCTTACTGTGCTTTTGGTGCTTTTCGTGCTTTTTCGTGTGACTCGGATGTGACACCAACTTTTTAGCCGTCTTCCAACAACGATAAGCGGCCCCTAATGCGTGGTCGAAAAAAATGGTAGGCGCGTGGGGATTTGAACCCCAGAC
>DATGVD010000141.1:0-7451 GCA_035300785.1 Pyrinomonadaceae bacterium
GCCAAACCATGTGCGCGGCGATCACGCGATTGCTGAGAAAGCCGATGCGGTTGAGATAGTCGACCGGGCGGGCGCCTTTGGCTTTGAGGCTGTCGTCAACTTCTCGTTTGGTTTCAGAGATATGCGTGACAATGGGCGCGCCCGTGCGATCGGAAAACGCGCGGATAGCTTTCAAGTGTTCTTCGGAAACCGTGTAGGGCGCGTGCGGCGCGATGGCCGGAACGATCAGTCGATTGCCTTGCCACTTCTTGACGAAGCGCTCGACGTAAGCCATGGCTTCCGCGTTCGTCTTGTTATCGGCGACGGGAAAGTCTATGACCGTTTCGCCCAGCACGCCGCGCATCCCGGCTTTCGAAGTCTCGTCCGCAATCGCGTCTTCGAAGTAATACATGTCGCAGTACGTGGTCGTGCCACCGCGAAGCATTTCGGCGAGACCGAGGCGCGTACCGACGCGGACAAATTCTTCGGTGACGTTTTTGGCTTCGGCGGGGAAAATGTATTTCGTCAGCCACTCCTGTAGATCCAGGTCGTCGGCGAGCCCGCGAAACAGAGTCATCGGGACGTGCGTGTGGCCGTTGATCAGGCCGGGGATGATCACCTTGCCGCGTGCGTTGACAACTTCGCGCCCTGTGTAGTCGCGATCTATTTCGGGCACGCTCCCGACCGAAACGATGCGTCCGCTCTTCACTGCCACCGCGCCGTTTTCAATCACGCGGCGCTCGCCATCCATGGTTACGACAGTTCCGCCTCTGATGATCAGGTCCACGATGGTCTTCCTTCGCTGAGCTTTCACGCCGAATGTCGCGCTACAAACGAACAGAACCAAAAGGATCGAAATGGAACATCTTGTCACATTTCTCGCAAACTGGACGTACGGTCTAGACGAGTTGCACCGACTCAATGAGCCTGTGAAGCAGGCGGCAGAGTGTAGCCCCGGGCGTAAGCCCGGGGTTAGAACGCGAAAGAATCCCGAGAGCCCCGTAGGGGCGAAAGAAATTGCAATCGATGCTTTCTGTCGCCCGCTTCGCGGGCTTGAATGTCTTAGGGGTCTTGTTACCCCGGGCTTACGCCCGGGGCTATTCTCTGCCGCCCGCTGTGCGGGCTCGTTGACCGGTTTCATTTCAGTTATTTATGGTGATGAGCTTCCTTCAAAAATCGCGCATCAAACGCGCGCGGCAACAGCTCCCTAATCGACACTTCCTCTTTCAGGCCGCGCAAATTCGCTAAAACAATCGTGGCGTGTTTGGCAAACTCCCAGATGATTTGCCGGCACGTGCCGCAGGGCGGCGTTAGCTGTTCCGTGTCCGCAACGATAACCAGATTCGTAAAGTCGCGCTCGCCTTCCGAGAGCGCCTTCCAAATCGCGACGCGTTCAGCGCACACGGTCAGCCCGTAGCTCGCGCTCTCGACGTTGCAGCCGGTGAAGACCTTGCCGTCTTTCGTGCGCAACGCCGCGCCGACCAGAAAGTGCGAAAACGGCGCCAGGGATTGCACGCGCGCCGCCATCGCCGTTTCAATTAATGATTGAATATCCGGTTCGCTCAAACCTGGCCTCCGTGCAAAGAATTGGCCAGCCGCTCGCGAATCTTTCCACTGATCAAATCAATGCTCACTAAATTATGACCACCTTCAGGAATAATTACGTCGGCGAACCGCTTCGATGGTTCGACGAACTGCATGTGCATCGGGCGCACCGTGGCGAGATATTGCTCGATGACCGAGTCGAGCGTGCGGCCGCGCTCGGCGATGTCCCGTTGCAAGCGGCGAATGAAGCGCACGTCGTCAGGCGTGTCGACGAAAACTTTGATGTCCATCTGTTCGAGCAGGCGCGGCTCGGCAAAAATCAGAATCCCTTCGACGATCACAATCGATTTTGGTTCGATGGGAGTAGTCGCAGGCAACCGCGTGTGCGTGCGAAAGTCGTAGATGGGAAGCTCAACCGGCTCGCCCGCGCGCAGTTTCTTCAAATGGTGGGCCAGCAGCTCGTTATCGATGGCGTCCGGATGATCGAAGTTCGCCGCGTTCCGATAGTCCAGCGGCATGTCCTTTAGATTGCGATAGTATAAATCCTGCTGGATGAAAACGACTTCCTCGGCGCTGACCGTTTCCAGAATGCGATTGGCGACCGTCGTCTTGCCTGAACCCGTGCCGCCGCAAATGCCAATGATCATGATCAGTTTGAGCCCTCCCTCACGGTCGGGCTACTGCCCCGTTTTCAGTCGAACTACCACGCGACGAAGCAGCTCAGTAAACTCTCCGCGCACGCGATCGCCGATGGCCATCACCTGCTTGTGATCGATCGGACGATTCGAAACCCCCGCCGCGAGGTTGGTGATGCATGAAATGCCGATCACTCGCATGTCCATGTGCCGCGCGACGATCGCTTCGGGCACTGTGCTCATGCCAACGGCGTCCGCGCCCAAGGTCCGCACCATGTGAATTTCTGCCGGCGTTTCGTAACTGGGCCCGGAAAGCGCGGCGTAAATTCCGCGTCGCATTTCCATTCCCATGGCGTGCGCCTCTTCGATCACCATGTTCTGCAGCTCGGCCGCATAAACCAAAGTCAGATCGGGAAAGCGTGGCCCGAACCGATCGTCGTTCGGTCCAGTCAGCGGATTTGCGCCCAGCAGGTTTATGTGGTCGCTAATTACCATCAGAGATCCCGGAACGAATTCGACGTTGAGCGCGCCCGCGGCGTTCGTTAGCACCAGCGTGCGCACGCCGAGCAGTTTCAGCACCCGAATCGGAAACGTGACTTCTTCTAAGCTGTATCCTTCGTAAAAATGAAAGCGCCCCTGCATCACGGCCACGGCCATGTCTCCGGCTTTGCCAATGACAAGTTTGCCCGCGTGGCCTTCGACGGTCGACCGCGCGAAACCGGGAATCTCTTCATAGGGTATCGCCACCGCGTGCGTCAGATCATCAGCGAAAGCCCCGAGTCCGCTGCCGAGCACGATCGCTACAGACACTTCGGCATTGGCGCGCGCGCGGATCATTCGGGCGGCTTTCTCTGCGCGTTCGTAGAGCGATGAAGAACTCGGTTCGGCTGACATGGTGATTTTCGCTGAAGACATTACAACAGTAAACCAGTTTAGAGTTCAAGCTTGCGGCTTGCCAAAATCGTCAACGACAACCTGAAGGTTGAACTCTAAACTCGTTCCTACCTTTCCTTTTCGTAAGCAGTTCCCAAAGCACGCGGCGCGCGCGACTGACCGATGAAGCCCGCAAGCACGACGATTGTCACGACATACGGAATCATCTGGATGAACTGGACCGGAATGTCCTCGGCTGGATTCCAGGGAAGTTTGACCACGCCTTGCATTTGAATCGTCAGCGCATCGGCAAATCCAAACAGCAGACATGCGAGCATCGTCTGCGTCGGCCGCCACTTGCCGAAGATTAAAGCCGCCAGCGCGATGAAGCCGCGGCCGGCGGCCATGTTGCGGGTGAACAAAGACGACTGACCAATCGAAAGATACGCGCCCCCGATTCCGGCCAGCGCGCCCGACAAGATCACGCCGATGTAGCGCATCCGATTCACGCCGACGCCTGCGGCATCCGCGGCTTCAGGGTTCTCGCCGACCGCGCGCAGACGCAAACCGAACGGCGTGCGATACAAAACATATCGCGTAACCAGGACCACGACCAGAGCCAGCAGCGAGATCACCGAAACGTCGGTGAAGATTCGCCACTGCGGGATGAAGCTGGGAAGAAATCGATTAAGCGCCGGCAGCAAATTCTCTCTCGGAATCTGCGGCGTCGAGCCGGAAGAAAGAAACAGCGCGCCGCTCAACACCGCCGGCAGGCCGATGAAGAGGATGTTGATGCCCGTGCCGGTGACGACCTGATCGGCTTTGAAGCGAATGCAGGCCAGCGCAATGATGTAAGCGACCAGCGCGCCGGCAAGGATCGCGGCGGCGAGTCCAACCCACGGACTGTACTGAGTGTAACCCGCGGGCAACCACGGCGCAGCGGAACTTCCGGCGTAGTAAGTTACCGACGCCGCCGTAAATGCTCCGGAGAGCAGCAAGCCTTCGAGTGCGATGTTGATGACACCCGATCGCTCAGAGTAAAGACCGCCGAGCGCCGCCAGCACCAGCGGCGTCGACAGCCGAATCGTCGAGAATACTAGTTGAAGAGTAAAGATTTGGCGCATTGCTAACTAGTTCTTTGTACTTAGTGCTTTGTACTTAGTGCTTTGTGCGCTAATTCGACTTGATGCGTTGGTCAACCGAACGCAGAAACGCGTTTAGTTTCGGGGTCAACTCCTCAATCAGGAGCCGAAGCTTCTTAACTTCAGATTGTGACAACAGTTTTCTTATGTACGAGCGGCGCAACCAATGAATAGTCTCGTACAACGACCCGCGGGCCATCCTCACGAAACGTCTGTTATCCTGGTGGCTACCTCGGCCGCTGCCCTCCGCTATGTTTGCTCCAATGCTATCCGCGGAGCGAACGATCTGTTTACCGACTGTATCTTTAGCAAATGAATCCCAAGCGATGACGATGTTCCAAATGCTATCGGCGATCTTCTCGGATAACTGATAGACCTGAAGTTTCTCAAAATTTGTTCTCTCCATATGGTCCTTCGTTTCTAGCCGACAACACGAATATGACGTCTAAGCACCAAGTACAACGCACTAAGTACTATCTCTTAGACTTTCGCTTTCTTCATCAAACCAAACTTCTTCAACGGCCCGCGAAACATCGCTTCAGCAGCGACGAAAACAATCACGATCCCCTGCAGCATGTCCACAATGTCTTTGGAAACATGAACAGTGTAGGCATCAACAAAGATGCCGCCGCGCAGCAAAATCGCGAACAGAATCGCGGCGAGAAAGACTCCGACCGGATGGTTGCGGCCGAGCAAAGCCACGGCAATGCCGACGAATCCGTAGTTCGCCGAAAAGCCGTCGTAGTAGCGGTGGCGATAGCCAAGCACTTCGTTGATGCCCACCATGCCGGCCAACCCGCCTGAGATCGACATCGCTAAAACTATTTGCTTGCGGATCGAGATGCCGCCGTATTCCGCCGCCGACGGATTCGCGCCCGTCGCCCGCAGTTCGTAACCCCACTTTGTCTTCCACAAGAAGATATAAACCAGAATGCACGCGATCACCGCGAAGATGAACGCGATGTTCAGTGGAATCCGCACCGGCAAACCGGGAATGAATCTGCCCAGCGTCGGCAGGTTGGCGCTCGGGCTAATCTGCGCGGTCTGCATGATCGCGTCGCCGGGAATCTTGAAATGATATTGCGTGAAGTAACTGAGCAGCGCGACCGCGATAAAGTTCAACATGATCGTGTTGATGACTTCATGCGATCCGAAACGCGCTTTCAACAATCCCGGAATGCCGCCCCAGATTGCGCCGGCCGCGATCGCGACGATGCAGCACAGGGGCAGGAGCACCGGCGCCGGCAGATTGGCAATCGGCGAACTGAGGACTTGCCCCGATCCTGGATTAACGATTGAGATGCCGCCGAACTTGATTCCGACCCAGGCGGTGGCGAACGCCGCGACATAGAGTTGGCCCTCGGCGCCGATATTCAAAAGACCACAGCGAAAGGCCACGGCCACTGCGAGCCCGGTAAAAATCAGCGGCGTCGCGTTGAAAAGCGTGTAGCCAATTCCATCGGGCCACGAAAACGCGCTCCCGAGCAGCAACCTATAAGTCTCTAACGGGCTGTCGCCGATGATCCATACGACGATGCCGCCGACGATGAAGGCGGCGATGACGGCAATCAGTGGAAACAGAATCTCGCGGAGTAGTTTCATCTCAGAGACTGTACTTTGTGCTTCGTGTTTTGTGCTTTGTTCTCTTGCTCAGGTAGTTCGGAAGAACCAGGCTGGAGCCAGGTACAAAGCACTAAGCCCTTCCTCCCGTCATCATCAATCCAATCTCTTCATTAGTCACGGTCTTCGGATCGACCTCGCCCGCTATCCGCCCGTTGTGCAGCACCAGCAAACGATCCGACAACGAAGTCACTTCTTCCAATTCGGCAGAAACCAAAAGCACGGCGCAACCGGCGTCGCGCAGGGCCACGAGTTTTCGATGGATGAATTCGATCGCGCCGATATCGACGCCGCGAGTTGGCTGTGAAACCACCAGCAACTTCGGCGGCAGTTCGAACTCGCGACCGATGATCAGCTTCTGTTGGTTGCCGCCCGAAAGCGCGCGCGCCGGCAGCGCGGGATTCGGCGGCCGCACATCAAAGTCGCGAATCACTTGCTCAGTGCGGCGCAGAATCCCCTTCTGATCCAGCAGAATTCCGTTCGCGGAAACGGCGGGCTTGCGATAATGAACCCCGAGAATCGTGTTCTCAGCGAGACTGAAATCCAGCAGCAGACCGCGCCGGTGACGATCCTCCGGGACATGAGCAATACCCAACTCTCTTCGCTTGCGCGCATCAAGTCGGGTAATGTCCTGGCCTTCAAAAACCATCGTTCCAGAGACGTGCGACCCGGGAATCAAACCAGCCAGCGCTTCAATCAACTCAGTCTGGCCGTTGCCCTCAACGCCCGCAATGCCGACTATTTCGCCGGCGTGCACTTCGAACGAAACGCCATCAAGCCGTTTGCCGCCATCACGCCCGGCAATTGAAAGATCGCGCACACTCAGAACCGTGGCACGGGGCTTAGCTTCGGGCTTTTCGACCCGCAAGAGCACTTCGCGGCCAACCATCAGCCGCGCCAACTCGGCGGCATTCGTGGCGCTGGTTTTCAGATCGCCGACGACCCGACCATCGCGCATCACGGTTACGTTATCGGAAATCGCGAGCACCTCGGAAAGCTTATGCGTGATGATCACGATCGTCTTGCCCTGCTCGCGCATGCGGCGCAGGATGGCGAAGAACTCTTCCACTTCCTGGGGCGTCAAGACAGCAGTCGGTTCGTCGAGGATTAATAATTGAGCGTGACGGTAAAGCGCTTTTAGTAATTCGACTCGCTGCTGCTGTCCGACCGAGAGACTTTCGATGGTGGCGTTCGGCTCGACGGCGAGCTTGAATTCATCAGAAACCTTCCGAATCTCGTCCGCGGCTTTCTTCAAATCCAGCGAAGCCGCGCTTCCCGGCTCAGCGCCAAGCACAATGTTTTCGGCCACAGTCATCGGCTCGACCAGCATGAAGTGCTGGTGGACCATCCCGATGCCAAGCGCGATTGCATCGTGCGGCGTGCGAATCTCGCGCATCTGGCCATTGATCAGAATCTCGCCGCCATCGGCCGTGTAGAATCCGTAGGCGATGCGCATCGCCGTGGATTTGCCGGCGCCGTTTTCACCAACGATGGCGTGAATCGTTCCGGGCTCAACCTTAATGCTGACCCGATCGTTTGCCTGAACGGCGCCGAAGCGCTTGGTGATGTTGCGGAGTTCAATCACTGGTTCATCCTGTCGATCACAGTAATTTGCTTCGCTATGATTTTCTTTTTTGCCTCTTCGGCTGCGCGGATG
>DATGVD010000142.1:0-3950 GCA_035300785.1 Pyrinomonadaceae bacterium
GGCGTGACTTTCCCACATTCCCACAGCTACTACTACTCGATAACTAGTTTTATGAGAAAAACTAAACCGGACACTTCACTTGCTAAGAAAACCGGACATTTTAATTTGCTAAGAACAGACCTCGGAACAGACCTCGGGGCAGTAGCCCGACCGTGAGGGAGGGCGTGTTGATTCACGCAACAATCGCAAACGCCCTTACCGGAAACGTACCCATCCCTTTTACTTTCACCGGCACGGCGAAAAACTTGAACCCGTTTACAGGTAGCCGGCTGAGATTGCACATGTGCTCAACGACGGGAATGCCTGCGCCGAGCAGGATGCTGTGCGCCGGTCGGCTCAAGTCGGCAGTGGCGTCGACGTTGTAAGAATCGATGCCGACCAGGGTGACGTCTTCGTCAGCGAGAAACTGCGCTGCGTCTTTCGTCAGAAACGGATGCCCTTCAAAGTATTGGTCCGTCCTCCAGTGCGCGTCCCATCCCGTTTCTACGAGCACCGCCTTGCCTCTTAATTTGAGATGACGAAACACGTCGGCGTCGATTCCGCGGTCCGCTTTGCCCCTGGCCCTGACCACTATGCCGTCGAGATCCGCGAGTGAGCTCAGCTCGAGCTGCGATAAGTCGCGACCGTCGCTGTAGCGATGGAATGGACTATCCAGGTACGTGCCGGTATTGGCCACCATCTCGATCTTGCCAATCTGAAACTCCGTGCCCGGAGCGTAATGTTCCTTCGATTGTTCGCGACCGAGAAAGTCACAGATCAACGGCGCCGGCAGGCCTCTGTAAGTGATCAAGCCATGCTCGATCGTGTGACTGAGATCGATGAGTTGTTTGTTGACCGTCAACGAGTCGCATTGTAGCGCGGAAATGACGTCAGGACCGCCTGCGTCTCCTGGTTCTGTATTCGGAGTGCGGTAACTTGTTACCGTTTTCATACGTGGCGACTTGTCGCGACCGGATAGACGTTTTTGCAGTTACGGCCCGAAGGCGCCGTATACCAAAGCGGCGACAAGTCGCCGCACTGCAAAACAAATCTCAATCCGAGCTGCTCCTGATGCGATCAAGTTTGCAGCTCAAGTTGAGGCTATGATCTGGTCGCTCTTTATCGGGTGAAGCTTCCCGCTGAAGGCGTCAAATGAAATAGAAACGGCGACTCGTCTGGATCAATCACGCGCTCGTCGTTGGGTATCACTTTATCCCATGCACCACAACGCCGATGATAACAGCGAGCCCGGCTATAGCGGCGAGACTGATGATCTTGCTCGTGTGCGGATTATGCCGAGTGTTGCCGATGAGGCTCTTCTCCATGTAGCCGGCGTCAATTCTCCTGGTGTCGCTGTAGCTAATGCTTACAACCTTGCGCAGATCAACTTCGTCGAGCCTAAAGCTGTCATCTCCGGTGTCAACGATCCGGCCATGGTAATCCCTTCCGTGGCGCAATCTCACCGTAACGTCTCGACCAAATCCCAGATACTCCAGTTGATGTCTGATTTTCAGTGCATGCGCGTCCGGGCCTGAAGTGTCTGGCGATGCCGTCGATGGATTCGGCTGCTGGCAATAACCGGTCGAAGTATTAGTTGCAAGCGTGACCAGCAGAATCAGAGTTATCAAGAGCGAGTTCTTCATCGTTTGTCTCCCGGCGCCGATATCATTCCCTGGCCAACTGTTCGGTTCTCGCGGCGCGCCGTTGCTGGTGCAACGTGCGTGCCTGAATCGCTGAGAGGGTAATGGCCGCATTAATCACCAAATGTCTGGTGCCTGCCAGCCAGCGTCGACTTGAGGTGCAGGATAAATGTGACTGGAGTCAGCGGGATGAGCTGAATTATTTTCAACCGTCCCCGGCATGCGCTTACTCGTTAACGATCCCAAATGCTCTTACCGGATCAGCAGGGAAGGCATATTAGCAAAAGCTGAAGTGTCGCGGGTCGGTACAGATACTTGTAACGTCCCGTAACCGTTAGCATTGACTTCACTCCACTTTTGGCCTAAGAATTCTGTGGCCTCCTTTGTCACCCCCGCCGTTTCTCGTATTGGCGTTAAGTTTCAGACTTAGTTCCCCGGAATTGACGCTCTTATGATCAACAATTGGGCGAGGGTCTGTGTGCTTATGCTCTGCGCGCTTGTTTTTCCGATCTCGTCATCATGTCATCGGAAAGTCTACGCGGAGCTGGAAGAAGTCGATCCCATCGATCGCCGCTCGAATCTCCAGATGGTGGCTCCCATAGATCGCGATCTCGCAGACATCAAGAAACGCGGCACGCTCATCGTGCTCGCTCCCTACAACGCAACGACCTATTTTATTTATCGCGGAGAACCTCTCGGTTATGAATATGAGCTGCTGCAATCGTTCGCGAAATCCGAAGCTTTAGAGTTGAAGATGGTTGTGGTAGCCGATCCAAAAAGCCTTCTTACAATACTGAACGGCGGAGAAGGGGACATCGCCGCTGATCGACTGGTGCCTTCTCCGGAAAACGATAACGATGTGGCGTTCACGCGCGCCCTCTATCGCACTGAGCCGGTACTCGTGCAGCAAGCCGAGCCACCGGAGAAAGCAGGTAAGGGAACTGAAAAGGCTTTAGGGCCCGGGCCCGCCGATCAAATGCCCGAGGTTGATATCCAGGCTCGACTAATCACGAAACCGGCGCAGTTGTCAGGAAAAACCGTAACTCTTCCTGAACAATCGCCGTACAGCCGCACGTTAGTTGAACTGAGCGACGAGATCTCTGGCGAGATTCATGTGGTTGAAATGGGAGCCGTCCAGGACGAGGAGCTGGCGCAAAAAGTAGCCAGGGGCGAGGTCCAATTCACCGTCATGCAAAAGAACCTGGCCGATCTGAAAGAAGCCGAGTTCAAGAACCTCAGGGTTCGTCCCATCATCAGCAAATCGCACGGCGTCGCCTGGGCCGTGCGCAAAACATCGCCCGAGTTGATGAAAGCATTGAATAGTTGGATTGAGGAGAAACAGAATGGATCGCTTTTCGACAAACTCTATCAAAAGTATTTCATAGATCGCCGCAATTATCTCGAGCGAGTTGAGAGCGGCTTCCTCACTTCCACGACCGGCAAATTGTGTCCCTATGACGATCTTTTGAAGCAGCACGCGAACGAACTTAGCTGGGATTGGCGGCTGCTGGCTTCGCAGGCCTTCCAGGAGTCGCGCTTCAAACCCGATGCGCATTCCTGGGCCGGCGCGAGCGGACTCCTGCAATTGATGCCGGCGACGGCACGGCAGTATGGGGTGAAGGACTCGCTCGATCCGTCAGACAACGTTCAGGGAGCAGTTAAGTTCCTGCTATGGCTCGACGGTTTCTGGCGCGAGCGAGTTACGGATGAAGGCGAGCGCTTAAAATTTGTGCTGGCGTCCTATAACGCCGGCGCGGGACATGTCCAGGACGCGCAGCGCCTCACGGAAAAGTACGGCGGCAACGCGCAGTCATGGGAAGATGTCTCGTATTGGCTCTTGCAGGAATCTACCCAGCAATACTCAGCCGACCCGGTAGTCAAGTTCGGCTTCTGCCGCGGCCTTGAACCGGTGAATTACGTCAGCCACATTCTCGCGCGCTTCGATCGCTACAAACAGTTCGTCGCAAAGCGGCACGTTTCAGCGCCGCTCAGTGCCGAACCGGGGGCGATAGTCGAGGCATTGGCGCGACCGTGACGGGATGCTGCCACTTTACTTGAGTTTATGACCTGGAGTTCAGTGAAAGAGACGCCCGAGGAATGAATTACTAGTCTGAAGCGACCGAGTCAGCCACGAAAACACGGCGGCTGCGCTTGAACGTTTCACGACCGTTGCCACCACCTGCGCACTGCTCTGGGTGTTATCAATTCCGGATGAATTTGAACCAAGCTGTAGCGTATTATCGATGGAACTGTAAATCGCCAGATACATCTGGGTCTCAGCGGGAATCAGTGTGCGCCACTGTGTGCCGCCGTTCTTCAGATAAAGCGGCA
>DATGVD010000143.1:0-7720 GCA_035300785.1 Pyrinomonadaceae bacterium
AATTATCCGGCGGCGCGCGCGATGATCGACGCCGGACTCGCGGTTGTGCTGGCTACAGATTTCAATCCCGGTTCCTCGCCGACGCCTTCGATGCCAATGGTCCTTTCGCTCGCCTGCACCCAGATGAAAATGATGCCCGCCGAAGCGATCACTGCCGTCACCATCAACGCCGCTTATTCACTGGGTCGGGGTGATGAAATCGGGAGCCTCGAAAAAGGCAAGCGCGCCGATTTCGTCGTTCACGATGCGTCGGACTATCGCGAGTTGGCTTATTTTTTTGGCGTCGAGCATCCGCACTCGGTTTATGCGGGCGGGCGCATAGCGTTTTCGCGGAGCGCGCCGGGGCGCTAGCCCGACCGTCAGGGAGGGCTCCATCACAGCGCGAGAATAATTGAGCCCTCCCTGACGGTCGGGCTAATGCCCCGCAACGCCGCAAGCCTCGATGAAAAGAAAATTTTTATTGACGCGCTCGATCTTCTCTCTTATCATTCCCTTAACACTGGAAAGGAGGTGATCGAAAAATTTATGAGTTCTAATCACAGTGAGGTGGCTGAGACCTAACCTCAGGATCGATAATCCCCTTCGAGGGTTAGTTTGTTAGGATTGTCTTCCTGAGAGGTTTTACTGTGACACCTTCTTTCCGAGGCAGTCACAGCCACAGGTCAATCCCAACAGTTTCACCGGAAGGCCGCCGGCGAACAGTCGCGGGCGGCTTTTCTTCTGCCGGCACGTCCTGGTTGGATTCAGAACGATCCACGAAGAAATCACACGAAACGAAAGGACCTTGTGCGGGCGGTTTCGTGTGGGTTTCGTGGATCGTTACATCCGCCTCTTAAATTGCCCTTACGTACAGCGCGAGGAATTCAACATTCCCATCCGCCCCTTGAATCGGTGATTCGATGGTGCCGCAAACTCTGAGTCCCAATTCCGTCGCCGCGCGATTCACTTCATCGACCACCCGCTGGTGCTTAGACGGGTCAGTGACGATGCCGCCTTTCCCAACTTCGCCTTTGCCGACTTCGAACTGCGGCTTGATGAGCGTGATGATTCGACCTTGATTAGTCAGCAAAGGAACGACTGCGGGCAAGATCATGGTAGCGGAAATGAACGCGACATCGATCGCCGCCAGATCGAACTTCTGATCGAACTCTTCTGGTTTCAGATAACGGGCATTAACGCCTTCGCGAAGTTCAACCCGCGAATCGCTGCGCAATTTCCAGTCGAGTTGATTGTGGCCGACGTCTACGGCCACTACCTTGCTGGCGCCATGTTGTAAGAAACAATCAGTGAAGCCGCCGGTTGAGGCGCCGACATCGAGGCAAGTCAATCCTGCGACATCGATTTGAAACTCGCGCAGAGCGGCTTCCAGTTTCAAGCCGCCGCGCCCGACATAACGCGACGCCGGATCGCCCGCGTCCTTGATTCGAATGTTGGCTGCGGGCAAAAAACTTTCAGAAGGTTTGCGGACAAGCTGTTCCTCAACGAGGACCACGCCGGCCATGACCAGGGCTTGCGCCTTCGTGCGCGATTGCGCCAGCCCGCGCTCGACGAGCAGCTTGTCGATGCGCTCGCGTTTCATCGCTCGACATCGTATCAGAAGCTCGACCGTACCGGGTCCCCGCGCGGGCAGCCCGCGTGGGGTGGTCGATAGGGTGGGCTCGATTGGCTGCGACCGTCTCTCGTGACTGGCGCTCCCTAACGGTCGGGCTTGCGGACACTAGCGCCGCGCGCTCTGCACCACCGCGCGCGGGGGATCGCTGATATGCAGCTCAGCTGCGCAATCGACGCACAACCACACCACGACTCGCGGCGCATCGACCCAAAAGAACGGACTAATCTTTCCGGCGATCTTCACGGCGTCGACCGCGGGAAGCCGCTGCAGCGCTTGCACAAAAAACATTCCGTTGTAGAAATCGCCTTCTGCCCCCTCGTAACGATGGATGCACTCACGTTCAAAGAGAAATTGCTTCTTCATAATAGAGGCTGACCCTTCCCTCGCGCCGCACCGCGCGAGTTTCGATTAAAGACCGGGGGGATCTTTTCAGTCGGGTGTTGTTTGGAGGAATTACAGGGCAGGGCGAATCAAGAATACTCAAGCTCTCAGACGCCTTAGGCGCATCATGCCACGCTTGCCGTCAAGAGGTCAAACGTTCTTTTGATCGTCTGAAGATTTCCGGCGAGGCCGCTGGCAATGGTGAAGTTACGCCGTCACCTTCTGAGGTTGGGCGCGGCGATCTTCCATAACTTCAATGGCCTCTTTGACGCGCGTGTAAATACCGTCCGCGTCCAGGCCGTATTTGGCCAGCAGAAGTTTGGCGTCGCCGTGCGTGACAATCCGGTCGGGAACACCCATCCGGACGACGCGTACTTTGTCCTGCAGACCATTTTCTTCAAGCAGTTCGATGATGGCTGAGCCGAAACCGCCGGCGAGATACGCTTCTTCGACCGTCACAATCAAACGCTTCGTCCGGGCGAGCGCAAGTAACAAGGCGCTGTCGAGCGGTTTTACAAAACGCGCGTTGATTACGGTCGTTTCAATTCCATCCCTGGCGAGGTTCTCGGCGGCTTGCAGCGACGGATAAACCATCGAGCCGTACGCGACGATCGCAATCTCGCCGCCATCGCGCAGCAACTCGGCTTTGCCAATTTCCAAGAGCTGCGGGTCGCGATCGATCGGCACGCCGATGCCATTGCCGCGCGGATAGCGCATCGCCGCCGGCCCCACGTGCTCGGTCATCGTGAGCATCATGTCGCGCATCTCGCCTTCGTCCTTCGGCGCCATCAAAATAAGGTTGGGAACGCCGCGCAGGTAGGCAATGTCCAAAAGGCCGTGATGCGTCGGGCCGTCGCCGCCGGCAATACCGCCGCGATCCAGACAGAATTTGACGTTCAGGTTTTGAATGCAGACGTCGTGAACCAGCTGATCAAAGGCGCGCTGCAGGAACGTCGAGTAAATTGCGCACACCGGCTTCAATCCTTCGACCGATAATCCAGCGGCGAAGGTCACGCAGTGCTGTTCGGCGATGCCGACATCGAAAGAGCGATCGGGAAACTTCTCCAGCGGGAAGCAGACGCCAGTGCCATCAGGCATGGCCGCCGTCAGCGCGACAATCTTCCGGTCCTTTTCCATCAATTGGCACAGCGTCTCGCCAAAAACCTGCGTGTAGGTTGGCGCTTTCCCCGGTGACTTGATCGGCTTACCGGTTTTCAATTCAAACGGCCCGGTCGCGTGCCACTTGTAATAATCCTTTTCCGCGGCCGGGTGACCTTTGCCTTTGGTCGTCAGCGCATGAACGATGACGGGGCCGTCTTTGATCTGCTGAGCTTCGCGCAGCGCCGCCACCAGCGCGCGGGTGTTGTGACCATCAACATAGCCGATGTATTTGAATCCCAGTTCATTGACCAACGCGCCCGGCAAAACCGCTGCGGCGATCGCGTCTTTCACGGTTTTGGCCGCGTGATGCAGGCGCTCTCCCACGGAAGGAATCGAGAGCAGGGTTTCTTCCACTTCATCTTTGAAGCGATGATAGCCGTGCGCTTCGCGAATGCGATTTAGATATCCGGTGAGCGCGCCGACCGCGGGCGCGATCGACATTTCGTTGTCGTTGAGCACGACAATCAGACGCGTTTTCAGATGGCCGGCCTGGTTGATCGCTTCCATCGCCATCCCGCCCGCAAGTGACGCATCGCCGATCAGAGCGACGACGTTGTAATCCTCGCCCTTGCGATCGCGCGCGATCGCCATCCCCAACGCGGCGGAGAGGGAAGTCGAAGCATGGCCGGCGCCGAACGTGTCGTACTCAGATTCGTCACGACGCAGAAACCCGCTGATGCCGCCGTACTGTTTGACGGTCGGTAGTTGTTCGCGCCGGCCCGTCAGAATTTTGTGCGCATAGGCCTGATGGCCGACGTCCCAAACCAAACGGTCGCGCGGCGTATCAAAGGCGTAGTGCAAAGCTACGGCCAACTCGACCGCGCCGAGTGAAGCACCGGTGTGACCGCCGACGCGGGACATGGTCTCCAGAATGTAAGTGCGGATTTCGTCGGCGACGGCCGGCAACTGATCAGGTTGCAAACGGCGCAGGTCTGAAGGCGAGTTGATTTGCTCAAGCAGTTTCATCGAGGACGCATTGTAGCGCGATACGGCTCTTTTCCGCATCTCAAGAATTCTTCACTAATCAAAGGATCTCGTAAGGGGAGCGGTCCCCCAGGGCTGGCTTTGCCATGCAAAGCCCTTTATAGCGTAATCGAATGGGTTCCGTCAATTAGATTCTGTAATGCTCGATCAGGAGCGAAAGTAAAATACGGCGTCGCCGAGACCAACTCTGGCGACGCCGTTCTTCTGTTCTCATTCACGTGCTGGCCCCGGGGTCCTCGACGAACGATTGAAGGCGGCGTTGCAATTCGTCGCGGGCGCGACGGAACGCCTCGATTTGTGCCGCTTCGCCGCCGGGAGCGACCGGGTCGTCGATGCTCCAGTGGATTCGCTTTGCCGGACCCGGGAAAATCGGACATTGCTTATTGGCGTGATCGCAGACCGTAATCACAAAATCGAAGGGTGTGTCGAGAAACTCATCCAGGGATTTGGATCGATGATGTGAGATGTCGATCCCCAGCTCGTTCATCACTGCGATCGCATTCGGACGAACATAGCTTGGCAACAAGCCGGCACTGAAGACTTCGAAACGATCATCGGCCATATGGCGCAACAACCCCTCGGCCATTTGGCTGCGCGCCACGTTGCCGGTACAGAGAATCAGAACGCGTTGCTTTTCAGACATCGGAAGTAACCTCCAAAGAGCGTGGAATCAACCAGCGAATCAACAGGACGGCGACGCCCGCACCAACTAATTCAGCCAGGATAAAGGCGGGAACGTTGGACGGTCGGATTCCGGTGAATGTGTCGCTGAGCGATCGCGCCAGCGTCACGGCGGGATTTGCGAACGAGCTTGACGCGGTGAACCAGTAAGCCGCCGTGATGTAAGCGCCCACCGCAAGGGCAATCATTCGCGACTGGAACTTCGCGCAAATTTGAATCACCAGCACCAATCCGAAAGTTGCGACAAACTCGCTGAAGATCTGCGCTGCCCCGCCGCGCGCATGGCGAGAAAGAAATATCGGCGGCAGGCTAAACATGAGATTCGCTGTTGCTACCCCTGTCGCAGCTCCGGCGAATTGCCCGACGATGTAAGCCGCCGCATCGCGCCAGGGCAGCTCTGATTGAAATGCGAAGCTGAGCGTAACCGCCGGATTGAGGTGCGCCCCCGAAACTGGGCCAAAGCTGAGAATCAGAGCTATCAGCGCCGCGCCGGTCGCAATCGTATTGGCAAGCAACGCGACCGCCACGTTTCCGCCGGCAAGTCGTTCAGCCATGATGCCGGAGCCGACAACTGCGGCCAACAACATTGCCGTGCCCAACGCTTCAGCGATAGTTCGTCGCGCCAGATTCACCGCCCAGTTCCCATGGACGCCGGCGTGCAGCAAGAGATAGCAGATTCGGCGATCGCTTTTGGCGTAGTCTGCGCGATCTTGTCGCCGCACTCACACGCTGCCGTGTCGGCGAGATTATCCTTCAGCACGACAAACACTTCCCATTCATTCCCGTCCGGGTCGCGCACCCACGTCTTGTCCTGGGTCGCATAGCAACAGTTGGTTCGCATCTCGTCGCGCGTTAAAAGACCGGCGTCGTTCCACTTCTGTCGCGTCGCCAAAACGTCTGCGGTCGATCGCACCTGGATTCCCAAATGCGACAGCGCACCGGCGTTCGCAAACGAGCCTTGATTAAGAGTGAAGTTCAGCGGCGGGTTCTGCACGTCGAATTTCGCATAGCCCGTGCGAACTTTGCTCGGCTCAATGCCGAACATTTTCCGGTAGAAGTTGACGCTTTGCGCGACACTCTTTACGTTGAGCGCCAAATGAGCTTTCAACGCCGAAAGCTCCACCGCGGCCGTATTGTTCTTGCTTTCCATTCGAAACCTCCTTAGAATCATATTCGCCTGGGCGAATGCGAGTGGGATGTTAAGCGAATCGAACATATCTGTCAAGCCGAATGTGAAGGACGGACTGGCGATTGAGCAAATGAGGCCCGTTGATTGGGCGGAAGTGAAGGCAATCTATCTCGAAGGCATCGCCGCGGGGCACGCGACTTTCGAAACCGACGCGCCCTCGTGGGAAGCCTGGGACGCCGCGCACCTCCGGTTCGCGAGACTCATAGCGCATGACGGGCAGACAATTTCAGGATGGGCAGCCCTCAGTCCAGTCTCGCAACGACAGGCGTACGCCGGGGTTGCCGAAGTGAGTGTCTATGTCGCCGCAAATCATCGCAACGCCGGAGTCGGGCGCGCGTTGCTTGAAGTGTTGATTGCGGAATCAGAAAAGAATGGGATCTGGATGTTGCAGGCCGTGGTGTTTCCAGAGAACGTCGTCACGATCGCCCTGCACTTGCGGTGCGGCTTTCGCGAGGTCGGCCGCCGCGAACGGATCGGGAAACTAAACGGTGAGTGGCGCGATACAATTTTGCTCGAGCGGCGCAGCGCGCTGATTGGAACCGGAATGAAATGACAAAAAAGAACTACCAAATCGAAGAGCTCTTCAAAGCTTTGGCGGACCGCACGCGGCTGCGCCTGATTAGCCTAATCGGAGATTCAGAAGTTTGCGTCTGCTTCTTCGTGGCGATCTTGAAAACCAGTCAACCGAAGATTTCACGGCATCTGGCTTACCTGCGCCGGGCCGGCATCGTCAAAGCACGGCGCGAAGGCAAGTGGATACACTATCGTCTCGCCGAACCACCAGACGAACATGCGGCGCGCATCTTTCGCGAAGTGCGCGAGTCGCTGGCTGAACATCCCGAATTTCAGCGTGACCGCGAAAACTTAACGAAGGTTTGCTGCGCACTTCAGCTGCCCGTGCAACTGCGTCGCGCGCCGCGGCCTCTGGGGCGGGCGGCGTAGTAACGCAAGTTATTAACCGGGAGCGCGAGCGCCCTCGCCCGCACAGCGTGCGCAGCACGCTCAAGTCCTCACGACGTTATATCTCGTTCGAGAAAAACGTGTTCGCGCCTTGCGCTCACTGCGGGCGAGGGCGCCCGCGCTCCCAGTATCACGTCGAACCGTTAGACGCGAGTTAGCAACTTGCGCTACGACTGCCTTGAACAATCGAGTCTCGCAGCTTAGAATAACTTCTCGACATCGTCCGCGGAGATGTGGCCGAGTGGCTGAAGGCGGCGGTTTGCTAAACCGTTAAGGGTCTTAAAAGCCCTTCACAGGTTCGAATCCTGTCATCTCCGCCAGAATTCAAGGCAAAAGTAAAAAGGTAAAAGGCAAAGAATGCCTGCCGCCTAATTACTTTTGCCTTTTAACTTTTGCCTTTTTACTTATGTCTGTTCGCGTTCGCTTCGCACCATCACCAACCGGTTATCTGCACATTGGCGCCGCGCGCGCCGCGCTGTTCAATTGGCTGTTCGCACGCAAAGTCGGCGGCAAATTTCTGTTACGCATCGAAGACACGGATCTGCAGCGCTCGACGGACGAGTCGACGCGCTCGATCATCGAAGGACTTGAGTGGCTCGGACTTGATTTCGACGAACAGATGGTTTTCCAGTCCGACAATGCCGAGAAGCATCGCCTCGCAGCGCGCCAGCTGGTGGAAGAAGGCAAAGCCTATCGCGACTTCACGCCGAAAGAAGCGCGCGACGATAAGTCAGTCAAACAGGGAATAGTCG
>DATGVD010000144.1:0-2760 GCA_035300785.1 Pyrinomonadaceae bacterium
CGCTTGGGGTGGTGGATGCGACCGGGCCGCGCGTGGATCTGTCAGCACCGGGAGCGGTAGCGACCGGGTACGATCGAAAGCTCCCTTTCGGCAAGGGAATCGGGATCGCTTGCAGTTCATACCTCTGCGGCGCGGGGCTGCCGATCTACTGGAACAACATGCCGCAATCGGGTGTGCAGCTGCGGCTCGATCGACAGGGTGGCGTCTGCGTGATGTGCGGCTCGATTGACATCGGCCAGGGCTCGGATTCGATACTCGCTTATATCGTCGCGGAAGTTCTCGGGATAGATCCGTTCGACATTCGCGTAGTCACCGCCGACACCGATCTGACTCCGGTTGATCTCGGCAGCTATTCCAGCCGGGTTACTTTGATGACCGGCAACGCCGCGATTCAGGCCGCCGAACGCGCTCGTGAGCTGCTGGTGATGGCAGTCGCGGAAAAACTCGGCGCGCCGATTGAAAACATTTCGCTCGCCGAGCGTCGCGTGTTCGATGTCGAGAACCCGGAAGTGGGAGTTACCTTCGCCGAAGCCGTCGTGCTGGCTGAATCAAAGTTCGGCACGATCGGGACGGTCGGCTCTTACACGCCGCCACGTTCACCGGGCAGATACAAAGGCGCGGGCGTTGGCCCCTCGCCGGCCTACAGCTATTCCGCCGCGATTGCCGAAGTCGATGTGGATGCGAGCACCGGCATCGTCACCGTCGAGCGCATCTGGATCGCGCACGATGTCGGTAAATCGATCAATCCGGTGCTGGTGATGGGCCAGGTCGAAGGCAGCGTCTACATGGGTCTCGGCGAAATTCTGATGGAAGAGATGAGCTATCGCGGCAATCGCAACGTCGTGCACAAGTTCCCTTCGATGCTCGAATACAAGAGCCCGACGACGATGGAGATGTGCGACGTCAAGACTTATCTGATTGAAGATCCCGATCCCAACGGACCATTTGGTGCTAAAGAGGTAGGGCAAGGTCCGCTGCTCCCTGTGCCCCCCGCGGTCGCCAACGCGGTTTACAATGCCGTCGGCGTGCGCATCGACGAAGTACCGATCACTCCCGAGAAAGTTTTGAAAGCGCTGCGCGAGAAATCGAAAGGGCGCAATCCGCGTTACGGTCCAACGTGGATTCCTTCGGTCCAGTGGCCTGAGACGCTGCGCGTGCTAACACCGGCCGAAGGCGGCGACGGGAAAGAGATGCCGCGCGTGGCGGTGCATTCGTAAACTCTATGAAACGATACTTACCCTTTATCATCATCGCCCTGGTGTTGGTGGGCGCAGTTGTGCTGGCCTCGATGCTTTGGCGCAGAGGAAACCCGGGAGGCGATCCAAACTCGCCCCTGGCACCGACAGGTCAGCTGGCGCTCTCTGCCAACGACAGCCCGACGCCGAGTCAATCATCGCCCCCGCCAGGTCAATCAGCGCCGGTGGCGATGCCGACGAAACCAAATTTCAAAGTGAGTTCGCCGGTCGTGCTCGAAGAGTACGGCGACTATCAATGCCCGCCTTGCGGCCAGCTTTATCCGGAGCTGAAGAAAATCGAAAGCGAGTATGGTAACCAGGTGCAGATCGTCTTTCATCACTTTCCCTTGACGAGGATGCACAAGAACGCCCTGGTTGCGGCGCATGCCGCTGAGGCCGCGCGCAATCAGAAGAAGTTTTGGGAGATGCATGATCGGCTCTATCGCAATCAAAGCGCCTGGGCTGACACTGCGGATCCGCGTCCAATTTTCATCTCTTATGCGCGCGAACTTGGTTTGAATGTCGAGCAGTTCCGCAGCGACATGGAAAGTAACCCGGTGGATCAAAGAATCAGCGCCGACATCCAGCGCGGCGCTTCTCTGGGCGTGACCGGCACCCCGACGGTCTTCCTTGATACCCATCTGCTGCGCTATGAGGCGACCAATGCCGAAGGCCTCCGTCGCGGCATAAATCTTCTGCTGGAGAGTAAACCACGCTCCTAGTCGGGGGGACGCAGATGGCCGCACCCGGCTAACCGCTAAACTTAGCTTTGTTCAGCAATTAAAGTTCCTGAGCTGAAGTTTTGGTTGACATGTAGGCGGAGTGCCCTTATATTGCCTACGCGAATCATCGCCTTTGATGCCCGCCACCCCCCGCATCAAATGACGGACATCAATGTTCAAGCTTAGACGCCTAGAAATTACGGGCTTCAAGTCCTTCGCGGACCATACTGATCTCATCTTTACGGGTGAAGGCATAACTGCCGTTGTCGGGCCGAACGGTTGCGGCAAGAGCAACGTTGCGGACGCGATCGCCTGGGTTCTGGGTGAGCAAAGAGTGAAACATCTGCGCGGGGCCGACATGAAAGACGTGATCTTTCAGGGCTCGCGCAACCGGCCGCCGAGCGGCATGTCCGAAGTCATTCTGCACCTGGTGCGCGACGAATACGTCGAGTGTGAGCCCGACATCGAAGATATTGATTCGACGCTCGAACAGATCGACGAGCACGCCGAAGTGTTTGAAGCGGTCGAGAGCATGTCAGAACCGGGAGCGGTAGCGACCGGGTCCGACAACTCAACTGGACAATCGGCTTCGCTTGTCATTCAAGGCGAGCATCTAGATCCGGTCGCTACCGCTCCCGGTTCTGACACCGATGCGCCGGCGACTCCGGACGCATTACCAGACCAGGCCAAACCAAAACAACCCCATCATCGTCATTGGCGCCGCCGCAATCTCGCGCTTGAGTTTGCTCCGGGCGAAGCCGTTTCGGTTACGCGCCGTCTCTATCGTTCCGGCGAGAGCGAGT
>DATGVD010000145.1:0-3564 GCA_035300785.1 Pyrinomonadaceae bacterium
CGCGAATCGGCCCGACGCCGAATACGTAAAGAAACAATGACGAGACAATCGTGGTCACGTGCGTATCGATAATCGTCACAAACGCGCGGCCAAAGCCCTGCTCGACCGCCGACGGAATGGTCTTGCCTGAGCGCAACTCCTCGCGGATGCGCTCAAAGATCAGCACGTTGGAATCGACGGCCATGCCGATAGTCAGAATGATGCCGGCGATGCCGGGCAGCGTCAGCGTAGCGCCAAAGATGATCAGCCCGGCAATCATCAGAACCATGTTGAGCAGTAACGCGACCACGGCGTTGATGCCCGCGCCGTGATAGTAAAAGAGCATGAACAACACAACCAGAGCTAACCCGAGCGCCGAAGCCCGCACGCCCGAACGAATCGAATCAGCGCCCAGACTCGGTCCCACCGTGCGCTCTTCCGTATATTGAATGCCGGCCGGCAGCGCGCCAGACCGCAACGTCAAAGCCAGATCGTCGCCTTGCTGTTTGGTGAAATGTCCTTCGATCTGTCCCTGGTCGTCGATCCGCGACTTGATGAACGCGATCGACTTAATTTCGTCATTCAAATCGACGCCCATGTACTGGTCAATATTCGCGCCGGTCCATGCGCCAAACTTGGCGGCGCCGGCTGGCTTTAGCGCGAATGCGATCTCATATTCATCTGCCCCTGCCCGGGCCTGAACTGTATTCGAACTGCGCAGCTCGGCGCCGTCGATGATAGCCGGCGACTCCACGACGACCCACTTTTTCGGCTTGGGCGCATTCGCGTTTGCGTCCAGAGTAGTTGCCGCATCTGCGCGCTCGGTGTAAGGAAGCACTTTGCGGTTCGCAGGTATATTTCCACCGCTGTTGAGCGAAGCGATGGCTTCCTGCTCGGTCGCGTAGGTCTGGACCGGAGATGGGCTCGGCGGACTGACGACGTGCACCAGTTCCAGCCGCGAAGGATTCCCCAGCAACGCTTTCACGTGCTCCGGATCTTGTATGCCCGGCATCTGCAACAGAATCTCGTGAGAGTTTTGCGCGCCGTGACGTTGCAGAGTTGGCTCAGCTACACCGAGCGTGTTGATGCGACTGTCTATGATCTTGTAGGCCTGATCCGTAGCTGACTCAGACAAAGTGCGCTCAGCCGCGGAAGTCAGCGTCCACGTCATCGTCGGTCCGGAAGCCGAAAAGCTCCACCCATGGCCGTCGCTGAGTTCTGCTTTTTTCTCGACGGCATCGCGAATGGCTTGAACTTTGGACGGATCCGCTACTTGAAGGACGACCCGATAGTTTCCGGCGGCTGTCTCAGCGTGTGCCTCTTTCACTTCCAGGCCCTGATCTTTGGCCGCGTTTTGTGCCGCGATGGCGTTATCCTCGGTCAGACGCTTCAGGTAATCTTCGACCTTGACGCGCATCACCAGGTGCGACCCGCCTCTAAGATCGAGTCCGAGATGGATATTGTCTGCCAGCGTCGCTTTGATGCCCGAGTAGGTGAAGTCTTTGAGGTGAGGCCGGCGCCCGTGCGGTCCAATTACGATGTAAAGGCCGGCCAGGGTAACAATCCCGATGATGATCGAACGCTGAAGGAGATTTTTCTTCTTCATGAATTACTTGGCGCTGCTCGCTTCTCCCGCATCAACGCCGGCCACCGCCGTGCGCGCGATCTCCAGGATCGATTTGTCGGCGCTTCTGATCAAAAAGCTGGTATCGCGCACCGCCGTGATCGTGCCGATGATTCCGCCGGTTGTAACGACTTTGTCGCCGGCTTTCAACTCGGCAATTGTCGCTTGCAGTTGGCGCTGCTTTTTCTGTTGCGGTCTGATCAGCAGCAGATAGAAAACGCCAAAGATCAGAATCATTGGCAGCATCGCGCCACCCAGGCCGCCGATGCCCTGGAAAAGCATTAAATGTAGACTCATATTCGGTTAGTACCGCGAGCGCGCTTCGCGCCGCCTCTCATTCCAATCCCGAGTTCAGTTGCTCAGTGTACTCTCGGTGAAATTTGGTGAATTGGCCAGAACGGATAGCTTGCCTCACGCGTCGCATGGTGTCAAGGAAGAACGCCAGATTGTGATGCGTTAACAGAATGCTCGCCAGCATCTCTCCGGAGAGATAGAGATGACGCAGAAACGCCCGCGAATGTCGACGACAAACTGAGCACCCGCACAGTTCGTCAAGCGGTCTCTGGTCCTGGCCGTAACGAGCATTCTTGATGTTCAATTTGCCGCGCGAACTAAACGCCTGGCCGGTGCGGCCGTTGCGCGTCGGCAGCACGCAGTCAAACATGTCAACGCCGCGCGCGACGGCTTCGATCAAGTCCTGCGGCGTGCCGACTCCCATCAGATAACGCGGTTGGCCGGGCGGCAGGCGCGGCGCGATCTCTTCGATCACTTCCAGCATCACCGGCTTTTCTTCACCAACGCTCAAGCCGCCAATCGCATAACCATCGAAACCGATTTCAACCGTGCGCTCTAAACTCTCACGCCGCAGATCCAGATATGACGCGCCCTGTACAATGCCGAAGAGCGCCTGGCTTCCTGGGAGCGCGGACGTCCCGTCCGCTTCTGCGCCCTCCCTAACCGTCCCACCCCATCCGGGCTGCCCGGATGGGGACCCCGTGGTCGGGCTACTGGCCCGCTTGCTACCCCAACTCGTCGCGGTTCTGTAACGATCAAACGCATCCTTCGATCTTTTCGCCCAGCGCAGCGTCAACTCCATGCTGGCGCGCGCTTCTTCGGGCGTCGCCTCGCCCGGCGCGCATTCGTCGAAAGCCATCGCGATCTCGGCACCCAACGCCGCTTGCACTTCCACTGAAATCTCCGGCGACAGGAAACAAAGCGCGCCGTCGATGTGCGAACGAAACTCTGTTCCCTCTTCCGTGATCCTCCTTAACTTGCCCAGACTCCAGACCTGGAATCCGCCCGAGTCAGTCAGCATCGCGCGATCCCACCCCGTGAACTTGTGTAATCCACCACACGCTTTGATCACATCGATGCCCGGACGCAGCCAAAGGTGATAAGTGTTTCCGAGTATGATTTGCGCGTCGAGGTCGCGCGACTCCAGCTCTTCAAAACGAATCCCCTTCACCGTGCCCGCCGTGCCGACGGGCATGAACACAGGCGTTTCAATCAAGGCGCGAGGCGTCGTCAGGACTCCCGCCCGCGCTTCGCCGTCGCGCGCGGTAACTTCAAAGTTGATTGGCTGAGTTTCCATAGATTGCGGGCGTTTAGAGTACCAACTTTAGTTGGGCTTTTTCTGGCCTCGGAAAGACCCGACTAAAGTCGGTACTCTAAACGCCGGACACCTCTGCGCCCCTCTGCGAGAACCTCTGCGACCTTTGCGGTTAGATCAATTGTCTCCCACGGTCACGACCGGATCTAAACACGGCCCTACCGAGCGCGTTTCTTCTTGTGCCGCTCGACAAACCTGATCGGCGTGCCAAAGAAATCGAACTCTTCGCGCAAACGATTTTCCAGATGCCGCAGGAAAGAGAAATGCAAACCGCCTTTGCCGCCCGAGGTGAAAACCACAAACGTCGGCGGACGCACGCTCGTCTGCGTGACGTACTGGACGTGCAGGCGCG
>DATGVD010000146.1:0-3779 GCA_035300785.1 Pyrinomonadaceae bacterium
GAGCAAGTGTTTTTGAGAGTCAACACCCGTGATCGATGGGCCTGCCAAAGTTCAAAGAGTGTGGGCGGCCGTTAGCTTAATCCGAATCTCCTGGCAGCGCAAACTTTTTGCTTGTGGCCCGCGTATCTTGCGCTTGATTCAAGAGCGGGACGAGCACCCCAGCGGGGTTGCCCCGCCGGGGACCCCGCACGCCCGTGCCACTCTCGTAAACTGGCCCACTACTCCGCTGCGTTAGAGCCTTGTTATCGACCCAAACCTGATCTATCGTCATGCGCGAACCCGGCAACAGACCTTCATCGAGGCAAATCACATGAAACTTCTGATAATTTTTCTTACTGCCTGCGCGGTCCTGATCGTTTCCCCAAACATTACCAGCGCGCAAACATCGCCGGCCGCGCTCCGCCGCATCGCGGTCGATTATTACGACTGGCGCAACCGAAACTATCCCGTTGCTTCGAGCGACGCCGGACTGCACACGTGGGACAGCAAGCTGACGGATTATTCGCCCGCGGCGATCGAAGCGCGCCGGCAGCACGTGCGCAGTTTGCTCGCGCAGGTCAATGCGATGCGCACAGAGAATTGGAACAAGGACGATCGCATTGACTGGCTGCTGTTTCGCGCTCAACTGGAGGGCATCGCCTTTTTTGATCGGGCAATGGACTTCGAACACGCTGACCCACAGACCTACGTCAACGAATGTTCGAACAGCATCTTTTCGCTGCTGAAGAAGGAATACGACACGCCGCGCAATCGAGCGATCTCGGCCACCGCCAGGTTGATAGCGATGCCGGCGATGATCGAGCAGGGCAAGCGAAACCTGACGAAGCCGGTGAGGCTTTACGCGCAACTCGCCATCGACTCCGCCCGTTCGATCGACAGCCTGTTCAAAGACAGCATGATGACGGCGCTGGCAAAGGACCCATTGCCGGCGGAAATAAACGACCTCGTAGCTGCCAGCAACGTAGCCATCAAATCGATCCACGCTTACGCTGACTGGCTGGAGCAACGCCTCGGCACGATGCCGTCGTTCGCGCCGATGGGCGAGGCGAACTACAACTATCTGCTCAAGCACGTTTATCTTTTACCGCTCGATGCGAAACAGGTCGAGATGCTCGGCCAGGCGGAACTCGCCCGTTATCGCGGGCTTGAGTCGATGCTGCCCGATCCTTCGCTGGCCAATCCTGATCCGTCCCGCGCCAAAGTCGTCCCGAAAGATCAGGACGACTTTCTGAAAGCATACGAAAGCCGCGAAGCTGAAATGATCGGCTTCCTGAAAGAGAACAAGCTCGTCACGCTACCTTCATATCTCGGCCGCTTTGAAATTCGCCAACTGCCTGATGCGTTCAAGCCCACCAGTCCCGGCGGTTTCATGAACGCGCCCGGCGTTTACGACAAAGACGATACGGGCTTCTATTTCATTCCCACCTACAATCCCAGGAGCAGTAACTTTTATATTCGCGCGGCCATCGAAGACCCGCGCCCGATTCTCGGCCACGAAGGCATCCCCGGCCACTTCCTGCAACTCTCGATCGCGAATCACCTGAAGGACGAAATTCGCCGGCAGCATTCCGACGGCATCTTCGTCGAAGGCTGGGCGCTGTACGGCGAAGAGATGCTGATGCGCACCGGACTGTATCCGTTGAACTCAGCGTCGCAGGGACAGGTGTTGCGGCTGGCGCGTTATCGCGCCGCGCGCATCGGCGTGGACGTGAATCTGCACACCGGCCGGTGGACGTTCGAGCAGGCCGTGAAATATTTTATGGAAGCGGGCGGGCTGGATCGCGAAGCTGCCGAAGGCGAAGCCGCCGGCGCGGCCGCCAGTCCGACGCAAAAGATTTACTACATGACGGGCAAGTGGCAGATCATGCGCCTGCTCGGAAAGTATCGCGACAGAGCGGGCAAGAACTTCCGCCTCGGCCAATTTCACGACGACTTGATCAAGAATGGCAGTCTGCCGCTGTCAGTTGTCGAGTGGATTCTGCTGGATGATCGTTCGTCGCTGGACCAGGCGCTGAAGTGATGGCCGACTTTTATGGAGTGCGACTGACTTGTCAGCGCTTTAGTCATCGGCGTTCGTGCCGTTAGGCACGAAATGTTTATAGCTTGGGCGCCCTTTTTGAATCAAAGCTCCGAAGGAGCGCTCCTGACGGAGCTGGAGACCGTCAGTAATGACAATCCAACCAAGCTGATGTATAAGGGCAAGACGGAGCAGATCTTTGCTAGCTCAACGACTCAAACGTGTCGGAGAAATCCAAGCCGATTTGAATCAGAGAATGCAAAAAGTCATCTACTACTTAAATAACCCTGACCAAATGCCGCTGAGAATGCAACCAACTGACGAGGCTGCGTTGCCAAAGGAGTCAAAATGAAGGCCCTGCCCGTTGTTATTCTGTTGCTTGCCATCACCGCCAATGCTCAACAGCCTTCCGCCTACCAACTCAAACCCACACCCAAAACCGTCGCCTGGGGATACTACGACGCCAGCACGCCGCCGGTCTTGCGCATCAAGTCAGGTGACACTGTCGAGGTGCAGACGCTGATCACTTCTAGCCCGACTCGTTTAGAAGGCGCGGGAGTAAATCCGGCGGATGTCGAGCAGTCGTTACGCGACATCTACAAGGAAGTCACGAACAAAGGACCAGGTGGGCACATTCTCACCGGGCCGATCTTTGTCGAAACTGCTGAGCCAGGCGATGTGCTCGAAGTCCGAATCAAAGCGATCAAGTTGGCGATTCCCTACGCTTACAACGCCTTCAGTCCCGGCCGCGGCTTTCTGCCGGAAGATTTTCCGTACGCGAAGATGCGCATCATTCCGCTCGATGAAAAACGTATGGTGGCGCGCTTTGCCGACGGGATTGAGATTCCGCTGCATCCATTCTTTGGCAGCATCGGCGTGGCGCCGCCGGAAGTTTCCGGCCGCATCTCAAGCGCGCCGCCATGGATTCACGCCGGCAATCTCGACAACAAAGAGCTGGTGGCGGGCACGACGCTCTTCATTCCGGTGCATGCGAAAGGCGCGCTATTTCTCGCCGGCGATGGTCACGCGGGACAGGGCAACGGCGAAGTGGACATCACGGCCATGGAGACTTCGCTGATCGGAACTTTTCAATTAATCGTGCGCAAGGACATGCATCTGCGCTGGCCGCGTGCGGAAACGCCGACGCATTACATCACCATGGGTTTGCACGAAGACTTGAACGAAGCGACGAAAGCAGCCCTGCGCGAGATGATCGACTTTCTGGTAACCGTGAAACACCTGACGCGCGATGATGCTTATCAACTCTCAAGCGTGGCCGCCGATCTGGACATCACGCAACTCGTGGATGGCAACAAAGGCGTGCACGCCATGATTCCGAAAGCGATTTTTGTCGCGGCTCAGCGCCGAAACGATCTCATCACTTTGGAGCGAACTGTCTGCTTTGGTTCGTGCCCGAGCTATAGAGTCACCATTTCACAGGACGGCACCGTAACTTTTGAAGGCCGAAGGTTCGTCAAGACTACCGGAACCGTGACCGAGCAAGTCAGTCCGGACAAATTTCAGCAACTGGTCGACGAGTTTGAAGGAATCAAGTACTTTTCTTTGCAGGATCGATACACGCAGCGTGCCGATGGGTGTACGACGTTCATGACGGACATGCCCAGCGCAAACACTTCACTTAGCTTGAACGGTCGAGTTAAGACTGTCGCGCATTACTTTGGTTGCCGCGGCCCCGAAATAATCCCGGCGCTGACAGCACTGGAACGCAAGATCGATGAAGTCGCCGGAACCGAAAAGTGGA
>DATGVD010000147.1:0-6306 GCA_035300785.1 Pyrinomonadaceae bacterium
CCTAAACCACAAAGTCACAAAGGCACCAAGACAGGCAGGCAAGCTGGGCGAAGCCTAAATGCAGTTTTGTGTCTTGGGTGTCTTTGTGGTTAATTCAGGCTTCTGAGATACTCCGCGGGCAGCGGATTCTTTTCGTCCTCGCCCTGCCAGAAAATCGTTACCACCCACCAACGCGTACCGTCGTTCATTAGCTGAATGCTATTGATGCCCCGGTGAAACGGTTTCGCGTCGTCCCTGGCGTGACGTGATTCGTACGTACTGAAGATGTGCGCGATGTTGCCGAATCTTTCCAGGCGGCGCGAAACTTCGCGTTCAAAGAATCCCTGCTTTTCGAAAGCCGCGCCGGCGCGTTGGACATAGTCTTCAACCGTTATAACGCGCGAGCCAACTTCGCCCGTGGGACGCGGGCCGGTGGGAATCAAACGCGCGCCCGGAATGAATAGCGAGCGAAAGCGGTCCCAGTCGCGCTTTCCGGCCGGCCCTGAGATGACGTCGTAAACGGCCGCGACAATTGCATCCATCGTCGCAACGTCCGCCGGGTTCGCGGGCGGCGTCTGCGTCGCGGTTGTTGCCGGCGGTGTGGGCGTTGGCGTTTGAGCGTGGGTTGTCGTGGCGAATGCGATCGTGGCCGCGATCATCAGGAACAGTTTCATCGTTGTCTCCATTGGTCGGTTAGCGTCGTTATGAAAAGCCGATTAAAGCACGAGTCCGATCGAGTCACAAAACTGCGTTTTTTGGTAGTGTCTGAGTTTCGTTTCGTGTGTTTCCGCGATTACATAAGAACGATCCACGAAACCACACTAAATCGCACGAACAAAGCTGCTTCGTGTGGCTTCGTGGATCGCTTTCCATCTCAAGCCAATCTCTCACAATCAGGAAACTAAGACACTACCTTTTCGACCTGGATGCAGGTTGGAAGCCCGCGGTCCGCAGGCAGGGATGCGTGCGCTCGAAGTTTGGCGCGAACCCATGCGCGATGTTATTAACATTGTTCATGTCTGCAGATTTAGAAACCAGGGTAAGGCGCGATCGCGGTGTCGGCGAAATGTTTCGCGCGCTGCGGCATCGCAACTTCCTTTTGTTCTGGTCGGGCGCTTTCCTTTCCAACACCGGCACCTGGATGCAGGCGGTCGCGCAGGGCTGGCTGGTCCTGCAGAAATCAAACTCGCCATTCTGGCTGGGCGTCGATGCATTCATGGCGACGGCGCCGGGCCTGGTTTTGACGCTGGCTGGTGGCGTGTTTGCCGACTTGGTTGATCGGCGAAAGCTTTTGATCTATTCGCAGATTGTTGCCGGGCTCTCGGCGCTCACCCTGGGCGTGCTGGTGGTCACGGGCGTGGTGCAGGTGTGGATGATTCTGGGACTGTCGTTCGTCACGGGCTGTTGCATGTCAATCGCCGGGCCGTCGTACCTCGCCCTGGTGTTTGATTTGGTCGGCCGCGAAGATCTGGCCAATGCGATTGCTTTGAACTCGACCCAGTTCCAACTGTCGCGCGCGTTGGGACCGGTATTCGCCGCAATCGGCTTCAAGCTTTTTGGTTTAGCAGGTTGTTTCTTTGCCAATGGTGTATCGTTCGCCGCGGTCGTGATCGGCCTGGCGATGGTTCGATATGACGAACGTCGGCCGGTGAAGACTGCAACCGATCGTTCCCTCAAAGATCGGCGGGCATTTGTCGACGATCTGGTCGAAGGCTTCCGCTACGTTGGCCGCCGCCCGCGCGTCAGGATGTTGCTGATAATCTCGGCCGCAACCAGTTTGTTTGGCGCGCCATATCTTTCGATGACGCCGGTGTTCGCCCGCGACATCTTTCACCTGGGTGAGTCGGGGCTGGCGCTGCTGATGGGTACGGCCGGTGCGGGAGCGCTGTTTGGCGCGCTCTTTCTGGCTTATCTGGGGGATTTTCGCCGGAAAGGTTGGTTCGTGCTGGGCGGCGATTTTGGTTTTGCGATCAGCTTGATTTGCTTTGCACTGTCGACGAACCTTACCCTGTCGCTGATTTTTCTGTTTGCACTCGGTTTCGCGATTGTGTGTTCGGTCGCGGTCACCAACACGCTGCTGCAGAAACTTGTGACCGACGACATGCGCGGCCGGGTGATGAGCATGTTCATGCTTTCGTTCATCGGCGCAATGCCGATAGGCAACCTGATTGCCGGCGCTGCGTCTCACCGTTTCGGCGTGCCGCACACACTGGCGGTCGGCGGAGTCATCATCGCGATTTTCGTGACGGTGATATCCTGGCGCAGTCCGAAGTTGCGCGACCTGTGAAAATACGGATACAAGAGTCAGCCATGAGACGTGTACTGAAGCCTTCGACGGTTTTTACCCTGACCGGGATCGCAATCTCGCTGGCAGCGATTGTCAGTCAGGCCCAGAGCGGATGGACGTCGAAGCGGATTGGCTCTGGCGGCAAAGATCTGAATGCCGTCTATTTCACCGACGCGAAACACGGCTGGGTCGGCGGCGACAGCGGCTTTCTTAGTCATACTGAAGACGGGGGCGCGACCTGGGCTGAGCGGTCAATCGGGACGGACCGTTCCATCAACGATGTCTACTTTGTAAGCAAGGACACGGGATTCGTTTTAGCCGGCGGCAGCATCTTCAGCACCGATGACGGTGGCCAAACGTGGCGCGAGGCGCACAAGTTCTCGCCGTCTGAGTTTGCAGACTCAGCTCCCGAGCTCTACAGCCTTCGTTTCAACGGCAAAAAGAGAGGTTGGGTAGTGGGTTCCGTTAGCCGCGGTGACACGATTGTCGGCAGCATTCTGGCGATTACCAGAGACGGCGGTGCAAGTTGGGAAATACTGCACGCGCCCTCGCAGGCCGAGCTGATTCACATCGATTTTGTTGACGAAAAGCACGGCTGGATTGTCGGTGCCGGCGGTACGATCCTGCACACCGAAGACGGCGGCGAATCCTGGACGAAACAAGAGTCCGCGACGACGGCCACGCTCTATCACGTCGATTTTCGCAACGAGAAACAGGGATGGGCAGTCGGCGAGCGCGGCACGATCGTGCGCACAACTGATGGCGGTCGAAGCTGGACGCCGGTCGACTCTCCGGCCCGCGCTACTTTGTTGAGTGTCCAATTTGTCGGCGAAGGCGACGGTTGGATCGTTGGGCGTGGCGGCGTCATCTTGCGTTCGAGCGATAGCGGCCGCACCTGGGTTGAGCAGGAAAGCACTACCAAACAAAATCTCTACGCGCTTTTCATTAACAAGAAGAATGGCTGGGCAGTCGGCGCGGAAGGATTGATCTTGCGATACGAGCGTTAGTTACCCAACCCCAAGCCGGCGGGCTAAGCAATCGGGTAAGCCGCGCTCCCCCGGTTTATTTTCTCATGCCGCTCGTGAACATGGTCCAGGGCTGCGACTTTAGATCGCTGAGCAAGTCGCGCATCCATTCGTATTCAGGATGTCCTTTCAAAAACGCCGCGGCGATGAAATCGTTGCCGCAAGGATGACCCATCGCGGCCCAGAATTGCATCTTCTCGGCCATGCGCCCGTCAACGACTTTCGCTTGCACCGTCCCGCCGGGATAAAACCTGCCCCAGTCCCACTCCGGAATGCCGCGCGGCGATCGTTCGACGCAACCACATAAGCTGCGCTCGTTCGGCCCTTCCTTCTTTTCAAATGAATCGCGCGTGTCGCCTTCCATTTGTTTCACAGTTTCAGCGTCGATCGTGCGGGCGGATTGGCTCACCATTTCTTCCCAGCGAGCTTTTCTGGCCAAAGGGGAGCCTTGCCGGTTATTGAAATCAAAGTCCGTTTCGATTTTGGCTAGCTTTGGATCCACGGGAAAGTTCGAGCCGACGAAGTAGCCGTCACTGGTGCGGCGCACGCTGTGTTCTTTCAAGCCCAGCTCGAACAGCGCAATCTCTCCCGTCTTGTTGTCGCCCAGCAACCAGTCGTTGGCATAGCCGCCATTGTTTCCTTCGAGCATGATGCGGACGTAATCGTCGATCGAGTTGCTGTACTGTAAAGCTTTGCGCGCGCGATAAAATTCCGGCGTGCCGGCTGGATCGAACGAAGCGAATCCCGTAATGGTCGTCTCAGTGATCATGATGCCGGCTGAGTTCACGCCAAAGTCATCGTCGCTGGCAATCACTCCCGGTAATCCGTCCATCAGGATGCGGTAGCCCCGTTGCGGCTTGATATCAAAGATGATGTTCCAGCGCGGGCCCTTCACATAGTCGGTCCACGTGTTGTGTCCCATCACGATGCGATGGTCCCTGGTGTAGCTGCCGGTCGCGACCATCGCACTGCAATTGCCCGGCGCGTGCGTCGTCGCCACGCGGCCCTGCTTTTTGTCGAGCCACGGCACGTAGTAATAGGGAAGTTCCTCGAGCGCGTTCAGCGCCACGATGTCCCAGCGATCGGCTTTCACCCCGCGATCGTTGAGTCCGCGGACGATGCCGTCGATCTCGGTCTGGAACTCGGGGTCAATCTTCGGCCAAAGAATTTCCTGCGAGGCCTGGCGATAGAAATTCCAGTCGTGCTTCGTCTCATGTTGCAGGAACGGTTTCAGCACGCGCAGCAAATCCGCCGTTTCCTTAGCCAGCAAAGAGCCGTGTTGATAGCCAATTTTGTCGGGTGAGCCTTCGAGGTGCACGTAAATCCAGCCGTTGCTCTCAAAGCGATAGCTCCCCTTCAAACGGTCGTCTTCCGCGCGCGTAGGTTTCCACTGCACAAAGCGAAAGGCGCTGACCAATAGTAAGGCGATGCCGAGAATCAATGCCGCAGAGAGTCTAAGTCTCATGTTGAGTCCTTTCGACGGAATTAACCGCAGAGGAAGCAGAGGTTTTCGCAGAGGACGCAGAGTCATCGTATTGATTGACGACTCGTCTTATTCCGTCTCGCAGGTGTAACACATTGAAGTTCATTAGCAATGCCAAGTGACAATTCGCCAGTCTTAGGTAAGTGAGCACTTGCGCCAGATGGATGTCGTTTAACGCTTCGACTGATTTGATTTCGAGAATCAGCCGCCTCTCAACCATAACATCCACACGGTATCCGCAATCCAGCCTAACCTCCGAGTAAACCAGGGGCATCGGTTTTTGTTTTTCCGCATAGAGTCCTGCGCGGAGCAACTCAAAACACAAACATTCCTGATAAGCTGACTCAAGCAAGCCCGGGCCAAGCGCGGTGTGTACTTTCATCGCGCAACCGATGACTTTTTGCGTGAGTTCATAGTCAGTCATCATTCCTTGACTTCCTCTGTGTCCTCTGCGAAAACCCTCCGCGCCCTCTGCGGTTAAGAGCCAGTGATCCATCGAGAGCCCCGCCCGGCAAACACTAATGTGACGGTAACTCCCATTACCTCTCAGGTGTTCCGCAGAGACCACCAACTTCTTTTCGAGTTTCCCATTTTAAGCATCTTTCTGTTAAAGTACAGGTTTGTTTTGGCCGTCGAAACGCTGCCTGAGCCGCCTGTGAAAGAGATTATCGCCACCGATCGAGCGCCGCGGGCCATTGGGCCGTATTCACAGGCCGTCCGCGCCGGCAATCTGATCTTTGCTTCGGGGCAGATTCCAATCGATCCGGCGACGGGCGAGTTCATAGCCGGGGGCATCGCCGAGCAAACGGAGCAGGTGCTGCGGAACTTGACGGCGGTGTTTGAAGCTGCGGCAGTTGGACTAGATCAAGTCGTCAAGACTACCGTGTTCCTCGCGGACATGAATGACTTCACTGCGATGAATGAGGTCTACGGCCGCTTCTTTGGCGACAATCGGCCGGCCAGATCGACGGTGCAGGCGGCGCGGCTGCCGCGCGATGCCCGGGTCGAGATCGACGCGATCGCGGTGTCAGAACCGGGAGCGCTAGCGACCGGATCATAAAATCAAGTTGCGTGTCGATCCCGTCGCTACCGCTCCGGGTTCTGACACGAAGGCCGTATTCGAGACTACCAGAGGTTATCATCATGGCTAAGAAATGTGAGGCCTGCGGCAAAGGACCGCAGTTTGGCAATAACGTATCGCACGCGAACAACCGGACACACCGGCGGTTCAATCCGAATCTGCAATTGGTTCGCGTGCAACTTCCGCAGGGCGGCGCTCGTCGAATGCGTGTGTGCACGAGATGCATCAAAGGCGGCAAGGTGGCCAAAGCCGCGTGACGAACGGAACGACTTTCTGAATCGTAAGGAGCGAAACCAAGTGCGTAGACTTTCAAAACAGTTCACTCTCCTGACGCTGGTCGGGCCAATCGCTTTTGCCTTTGCCGCGTGTTCTTCGAATGGCGGTGGGACGCCTGATACGACCGTGGCCGCGAGTATAAATGGCAAGACCATCACGCTCAAAGAAGTCGAGC
>DATGVD010000148.1:0-13598 GCA_035300785.1 Pyrinomonadaceae bacterium
GTCAACGGCGTGTGCCTGACGGCGCTTGAGGTGCAGCCCGATTCATTTGCCGCAGATGTTTCCAAAGAGACGCTTTTTCGTTCGACGCTCGGAAGCTTGCATTCGGGCTCGCCGGTGAACCTCGAGCGCTCAGTGACGCCGGTCACGCGACTCGGCGGCCATATCGTGCAGGGCCACGTCGATGCGCGCGGAAAGTTTCTCAGCTCCGAAAGTCATGGCATGTCGTGGACGTTTCTCATCGCTTATCCGAAAGAGATTGCCCGGTATCTGGTTTTCAAAGGCTCAATCGCTGTCGAAGGGATTAGCCTGACAATTGCTGAATTGACTGGTGATTACTTTGAAATCGCCGTGATTCCGAAGACGTGGGAAGTCACGAACTTTTCCCGTCTGAAGCCGGGTGACGAAGTGAACCTGGAAGTGGACGTGATTGCGAAGTACGTTGAGCGAATCCTGACAGCGCAAGCCCTCACGACGGACACGGCGACCTCGTGAGTCGCAAATCTGCGCCCGGCGCGGTAACATTATCCAAACAGGGATTTCAAATTCCAGATTACAGATTCAAGAGGAATTACAGATTCAAGATTAGAGATTCCAAAGATGGCTTTCGCTTCCATTCCTGACGCTGCTGCCGACATTCGCGAAGGGCGAATGATCATTATCGTGGACGACGAAGACCGCGAGAACGAGGGTGATCTGGTCTGCGCGGCTGAAAAAGTTACTCCTGAGATCATTAATTTCATGGCCCGGCATGCGCGCGGTCTGATCTGCCTGCCGCTGACCGAAGAACGCTGCGAGGAATTACATCTGCCGATGCAGGTCAGTGAGAACACTTCGACGCTCGGCACGGCGTTTACGATTTCGATCGAGGCCCGGCGCGGCGTGACCACCGGAATCTCAGCGGCGGATCGCGCGACAACGATTCTGACCGCCGTCGATCAGCGCACCAAGCCGCAGGATCTGGCGCGTCCGGGCCACATCTTTCCGTTGCGCGCAAAAAAGGGCGGCGTGCTGGTTCGTCCCGGCCAGACGGAAGCGGCCGTGGACATCGCGCGCATCGCCGGCATGTATCCCGCCGGCGTCATCTGCGAGATCATGAACGAAGACGGCACGATGGCGCGGCTGCCGCAACTGCGCGACTTTGCCGTCGTGCACGGCTTGAAGGTGATCACGGTTGCCGATCTGGTTCGCTATCGCATCAGCAAAGAAGTTCTGGTGCGCCGCGCCGCCGAAACCGATCTGCCGACTGTGTATGGACGCTGGCGCGCGGTCGCGTTTGAGAACACGATCAATGGCGACGTGCATCTGGCCATGGTAATGGGCGACGTGCGCACAGACGATCCCGTGCTCGTGCGCGTGCATACAGAGAACGTCACCTGCGACATGTTCGGCTCGACGATTGACGACGCCGGATTTCAGCTCCGCCGCGCACTCGAGAAAGTTTCGGAAGCCGGCCGAGGTGTGGTCCTTTATCTGCGACAGAGCGAGCACGGCCTCGATTTGATTCATCAACTGCGAACGTATGCGTTGATGCAGGAACGCGGTCTCAGCAAACGCGAGGCAAGCGCCGAAACCGGTTACGGACTCAACCGCGATTACGGCGTGGGCGCGCAGATTCTGCACGAGCTGGGACTGCGGCGAATTCTTTTGCTCACTAATCATCCCCCCAAAGTAACGGCCCTCGAAGGTTTTGAATTGGAAGTTGTAGGCAACGTGCCGCTGGGTTCTCCGGCATCAGAGAAAGTAGCACAGACTTCGGCTGTGACTCCCTCTCCCGTTGGGAGAGGGTCGGGGTGAGGGTCTAGCCGACGAAGAATTTGAACTAGCTCCTTTGATTGTTCTCAACTTCCGCATGGAGCAGAAGAAGGTCAAAGAGGTAACGGCGTCGCTAAACCCTCACCCTAAACCTCTCCCAATGGGAGAGGGGATCATCGAGCCTTGAAATTCCCCCGCTTTCAGTTTACAAACAATGATAGAGGTTTGAGATCAGAGGTTAGAGGTCAAGGTCGAGAAGAGAACCAAATAGCATCTAACTTCTGGCCTTCAACCTTCGGCTTTTCGGGCTCTCCCTCAATAGAGTGATTGTTCAGCAGCCGCAACTGCGGCTCCGGCGCTATGCCTGTTCGAGACGACAAAGCTTCAGCCGAATCGCCACGCGGCATACCACCGCCGAGTGTTCTGCGCCCGCGCCGAAGGCGGGTCGTCACGCGGCGCAATGCGGTGATCTCGGCCATCATCATTGCCGTTGGATCTATTCTTTTAATTCTGGCCGGGCTGATCGCCTACCGCATGGGCGCGGTCGATCGTTACGTGGCCAATCAGATCAAAGGCACGCTGTCGACGTACGGCATCCGCGCGGAAATCAGAGAGTCGCATACGTCGCTTTCGCCGCAAACCGTCGAGATGCTCGGCGTCGAGCTCTACGACGCGCGCACCGGCGAACAGCTTGGCAAAATCGATCGACTGCTGGCGACAGTGCGCATCGAGGATCTTTACGCGCTGAATCTGCGGCGCAACATCAATCTGAAAGACCTGACCGTCGAAGGTCTGGAGCTTTGGGTAAACTTTGACTCGCAGGGCCGATCGAACTTTCGCAACATACACATTCCGCCGCCTGAACCAAACGCGCGCATCCTGTTTGCTTACTCGACCGCGCATGTTGAGCTGAAAAATGCGCACGTGCACTACGGCGACGCGCTGCACAGTTTATCAGGGGACGCGCGCAACCTGCGTGCGACGATCCAGCCTGACGATCCGAACAATCCCGCGGGCAGCGGCATGAATGCCTTCACCGTGAGCGCGTCGAATTCGACGTTTGTCTATGACGGAAGACCAGTTAACAGCATCGACCTTGATGCGAAGGGGCGCGTCAATGAAACTCGCGCCGAGATTTCTGATTTGACGTTGCGCTCGCCGGTCGCCGAAGCGCACCTGCAGGGCGTCCTGGATGATTGGCGCGCGCTGCGATATCACCTGAACGTGACGTCGAACGTCGATCTCACGCAAGCATCGGACATTCTGCAAGTCGGAACGACGCTGCGCGGCGCCGGCAATTTCGTCGGCAAGATTAGCGGTGAAGGCGAGCGCTATCAGGCTGAAGGCAGCATCAAGAGTGACGCGCTGGCCGCAGACGGCGTGCGTTTGCAGGGGCTGAATGTTAACGCCAAAGGATCGGGGCAGGGGAAGAGTTACGACTTCAACGGGCGCGCAGTCGCTCAACTACTGACCGCGGGCGACTTTCAACTCAACGCCGTGCAGCTCACCGGTGGCGTGATGGGTACGGGTTCTGACTTCCGTTGGATCGGCGACCTGCGCGCGGCGGCTGAGAAGAGTTACGGCACCACGATCGCGGGATTGATTCTGCGCGACGCGCGCGCGGAATATCGCGGCGGTGTGCTTACGGCTTCAGCGCCGCAAGTTGTTGGCAACAGTCTCACGTCAGCAGACGCGAAAGTCCAGCAGGGCATTTCTGCGAAAGACCTGCGCGTGAAAGTTGAAAACGGAACGACGACGGCGACGATCGCGAGCGCGAAGGCCGGCAAGATTGAATCGGCAAATGCGACCTTTGACGGAGTCACGATAAATAAAATCGATGTCAGCAGCCGCGCCGGCACTAGCGTCGTCAACATGAAAGAAGCGCAGGTCGGGGCCGCCAGCGCCCTGGGCGCGCAAACCGGCAGCATCAACATCGCCGGCGTAAGGTTGGCGATTCACAATGGCCGCATTGAAGGATCGACGAACGACATAAACGTCGGCGCGGTGACGCTCGAAAAGGGCCGCCTCGATGGCGTGAAAGTCGCGCGGCCGGTATTTACGATTGAACCGTCGGGAAATTATCGCGTCAGTTCGGACCTGACCATCGGTGGCGGCGTCCTCGGCGAAATGAAACTGGGCCCCGCGCGCGCCAACTTGATTGCGACCAGCGCTCAAGTTCAACTGAACAACTTCACTGCGGAAACGCTGAACGGCCACGCGAGCGGCAACGCCACGATCGCGAGAACGAAGACCGGCGCTTCGCGGGTCAGCACTACTTTCGATAACTTCGATGTCCCGGGCTTGATCACCTTGCTGTCGGGCCGGGTTGTGCCGCTCGCCAGTAACGCGACCGGAAAAGCGGAACTGGCCTTTACTGGAACCGACCTGAGCACCATGACCGGCAGCATTAACGCGCAGCTCAGCAGCGCGCCATCCGCCGCGGGCAGCGATCTCACTCCGCTTTCAGGCGACCTGGCGATCACCGCAGACCGCGGGTTGTTTCAGATTCAACGAGCCAGCCTGCAAACGATTGCGACGAAGCTAAACGCAACGGGTCAGTTTTCGCTCGATAAGGATTCCAATCTGCGAATCGATCTCGCTTCCACTGATGCGGCGGAACTTCAACGCGTGCTGATTTCGTCAGGAGCAATTCCCGAACTCGAAGAACAATTCCACACTTACGGAATCGATCTCGGGGGCAAACTCGTCTTCAATGGAACGCTGCAAGGCGCGCTGAAGGATCCCATCGTCAATGGCCATGCGGAGCTGGGCTCTTTGATCGTCAATGGCCGCGACCTGGGTTCGCTGGTGGCTAATCTCGCATCGACTGCCGCTGAGCTTCATGTCAACGACGGGCGTCTGGTGCAGCCGGGCGGAGGCGGCGCGCAATTCGCGCTGGTTGTGCCGCGCACCGGCACAGACAACATTTCGATCGAGGCAACGCTCGATCGGATGAACGCGGGTAATCTTATCGCCGCGTTGCCCTTGAAAGAGACGCGCGATCAATTTGGCGACACTCAGGCAGACGCGTCCGGCGCTTTGAAGATCACCGGCATGCCGAACCAGATGAGCGGCGCTGCCGATCTGCGTTTTGGGCCAGGCCGTTTGGCGGGCGAGCCTCTGCAAAACCTGTCGGCGCGCGCCACGTTCAGCGGCTCAACCGTGAATCTGGAAAAGGTCGATGTAAATTTCGATAACGGCCACCTCGCCGGAAGCGGAAAGTTCGATACGGCAACGAAAGCATTCGAACTGGCGGCTAGCGGCGATCATGTTCAGTTAGCCCGCCTCGAAGCTCTTACGGGTCATCCCAGCTTGCCAAAGCTGACCGGTATTGCCGTGATCAGAAAGCTGACGGCCAAAGGCATCCGTAACGATGTGGCGACGTACGAAATTAATTTCGACGTCGAGAGCACAAACGTGACAGTGGATGGTCATCCGGCGGGCGCGGTGAAACTGTTTGGTGAAACTGCGAACAAACGCCTCAACGTTACTTTCACAATGACCGGTTTGCTGGGTCCAAAGCCGCAAGTCGTGAGTGCGAGCGTCGATCTTTCAAACGAGAAGCTGCCCGCCAAAGTTGATGCGACAATTACCGACGCTGACCTGACTCAGGTTTTCAATGTCCTGGTGCCCGACAGCGACAACGCCATCACCGGAAGCGCGACCGGCACGCTCGCGCTTAGCGGCAATCTGATGAGCGAGAACGATCAGAGCGAAGAGACGTTTTCGCTCAAAGGTTTGACCGGCACGGCGACCTTCACAAAATTCTCAGCCGAGGTCGAGGACAATACGCTCTCAGCCACCGGCCCGGTCACAATCGATGTCGGGCGCAATGAAATGACGGTTCGGCAAAGCCAGTTCACCGGTTCGGGTACGAACATAAGGATGGGAGGGTCGATCGCCACCAGTCACGGCGGTCGCCAGGATTTCGACGTCGCGGGCACCGTTAACCTGACCATCCTCAGTCACCTTTCGCACGATCTTTTCTCTTCCGGCAAGGCTGAGTTGCAACTGCAAGTTGCCGGAACGTATGAAAAGACGCTTGTCAAGGGCACGGCCACGGTAACCAACGCTTCGGTTTCGGTGTTGGTGGGTGACCAGCGCATCACGCTGTCGAGTCTTGATGGATCGATCATTTTCAATGCCGATCAGGCGCAGATTGAAAGGTTCAACGGCACCCTCGGTGGCGGAAAGGTGACCGCATCAGGCGGCGCGGTTATCGCCGGGCCGGCCCGCGGCCGCTTCATTCTGAACGTTCACGGCGCCAATGTGACGCTTAATTATCCGCAGGACTTTCGTTCGACGGTTGACGCCAACCTCGACCTCAGCGGAGACCTCAAGAGCCAGTTCATCACCGGCAACGTCTATGTGCGTCGCGCCGAATACACAAGGGACATAGCCCTTGACGAGTTGATTAATCGCCGGCCGCAACCATCGATTGAAGAAGGCGGCCAGTTCAAGTTTGCGCAGACGACAAATCTCGACAAGCTGTATGTCGAAGGCCGGAACGCCCTGGTGATGCACAACAATCTGGGCGACGTGGTAGCGTCAGTTTCCTTGCGGCTGGATGGTCCAGTGACCGATCCAATTGTGCAGGGACGGATCACGGCGACGCGCGGCACGCTCAATTTTCGCAACGCGCCGTACGAACTCACGCGCGGACTGGTTGAGTTTCCCGCGCGCTTTGGCGCCGATCCAATCATCAACATCGAAGGCCAGTCAGTCATCCGCGGCTATCGCGTGACCGCGCTACTCGAAGGACCGCTTTCGCACCCCACCACGAACGTTAGTTCAGAGCCATCGTTGCCCCAGGGAGATGTCGTATCACTGGTCCTGAACGGCACGCTGTCGTCGACCGACACCAGCACCTCGGTACTGGCCCAATCGGGTTTAGGAACAGCAGCGAGCTTGCTGACGGACGCACTGGTGAATGCGCCCGTGTCGCGGGCCACGAACAAGCTGTTCGGCCTCAGCCGCGTGGAAATCAATCCGGTGATTATCGGCAACAGTTCAACGCCGACGGCGCGTCTGACAGTCGCGCGCCGCATCAGCAAAGACATGACCGTGACCTATTCGACAAACATCGCTTCAGATCCGAATCAGGTGCTCTCGGTCGAGTATCGGCTGTCGGATCGGCTGTCTTTCGTGGCCGACTATGAACAGGGCTCGCTCAGAAATCTGAGCACGCGAAATAACAACTATAGTTTTGAGATCAGGTTCCGGAAGAGATTTTGAAAAGGCAGACGGCAGCAGAAAAAAGGCAGAAGGCAGAAAGCAGAAGGCAGAAGACAAGCAGGAAACGCGTTCGGGTTTTCTGCCTGCTGCCTACTGCCGTCTGCCTGTTGCTGCTTGGGTCGGCGATGACCACGCTCGCCCAGGTCGGCGATTACGAAGGCCGGACGGTCGCGTCCGTCGAGGTAGTTCTGAAGGGCTCGCCCGGCGACCCGTCCGCCGAGGCTGAGTTTCGATCGCTGCTGAGGATTCTGCCGAACAGCGAATACTCGGCCGTCGCGGCGCGCCAGTCGCTCCAGGATCTCTTCGCGTCGGGGCGCGTGGCCACCGCGCAAATCGAAATTACCGAGGCCGAAGGAGGCGCCGGACGAAACCAGCCCATTCGCGTGCGCTTTGTCATCGAGCGGCAGATCGTGATCTCCGGCGTCAGCCTGCGCCTGACTCCGGCCACGGGAACTCCGGTGGCCCGTGACGAAATTCGCGCCCGGCTCAATCTGCTCGAGCCGGGCCGGCGCCATTCGCAGCGCGCCATCGATCGCAACGCGGACGAGGTCCAGGCTTACTTGCGCGATCGCGGTTACTACAGCGCCACGGTCGATGCGAGCGAAGAACCCGATCCTTCGGACGCTACGGGAACGCGCCGCCTCGTCATCTACACGATCACGCCGGGCGAGCCGGCGAAAGTTGCCAGCTTCACCATCGACATCAAGGGCTTCGATCCGAAGAGTGTGCAGTCAACATTGAAACTCCAACCGGGCGCGCTGTTCACGACTGATGCGCTTGGTGATGACGTGAATCGAATCCGACAGGCCATCCTGGCGCAAGGCCATCTTGCGCCCTTGCTGGACGATCCGATTCCCCGGCGCAACCCCGACACCAAACTGATCGAGATTTCGCTGGAAGGCAAGATCGGGCCGAAGGTCGAGGTCGCCTTCAAGAATTACACCCTGAGCGAAAAGAAACAGAAAGAGCTGCTGCCGGTGAAGCGCGAAGGAAGCGTCGATTTTTCAGCGATCGAAGAAGGCGCGCGGCGCGTGCGCAATCAGCTTCAGCAGCAGGGTTATTTCTTTGCGGACGTAAATCCCATTTGCACCGTGACCCCACCCACGGCGACTACGATTGATAACGGAACGGTCGAGACTTGCCAGAACTTAAACGCGGCCGAGCTCAGCGCGGAAACCCTCAACATCACTTACGAAGTTATTCTCAGACGCCGCCTGAAGCTCACCGATATTCGGATCACCGGCACCAACAAACTAAGCTTCATCGACGTTGCTGAAGAATTGAAAACACAGAAGGCCAGCGCCGCGGGGTTTTTGCCTTTTCTCGGCGGCTATGGTCGAGGGTTTACCAACAACGCGCTGCTCCAGGAAGATATTCGCACTATCACGGCGCACATGCAGGACCTTGGTTATCGCGGCGCAAGGGTTGACGTAGTCGAGGGCATCCAGGTCAACAACGACAACCTGATCATAACTTTCAACGTTACGGAAGGGCCGCTGACGCGCGTGGCCGGCATCGAGGTTCGCGGCGAGAAAGCTTTTCCAGAAGAGGTGCTCCGCAAGGAAATCAAGTCGATCGTCGGCGGACCCTACTCGCGCCTGGAAGCTCGAGCTGACACTGACCGGCTGCTTAATTTGTATGCGCGCGAAGGCTATATCGATGCGGAAGTCCAGCCGTCAACCGACCCACAGCCTAACAAGGGCGGCGATGAGCAGGTGCAGCTCATCTTCACCATAACCAAAGAAGGCGCGAAAGCAATCGTCAACGAAATTGTCGTGAATGGAGTGACCGGCAGCGCCGCAGTTCAGCGCGCAAAACGCGGGGCCATTCTCCGCGCCATTCCGCTTTCTCCGGGCGACGTCCTGCGCGCCGATCGCAAGAATGAAGCCGAGCGCGCGCTTTACGTTACTGACGCGTTTCGTCAGGTGTTGATTAGCCAGGCGCCGGCCGGCGACGCGCCGAATGGCTCGAAGAAGTACGACGTGATCGTGGACGTGGAGGAAAAGAGGCCGCGCGTGATCGAATATGGCGGCGGCTACTCGACCGACACCGGCGCGCTCGGCCTGCTGGAACTGACCAACGTCAACTTCATGAACAAGCTGCGCCAGGGAGCCATCCGCGTGCGCGCCAGCCAGCGGCAGGAACTGGTGCGTTTCGAGTTTCTGGATCCGCGCTTTACGCGCTATGGCACCAGACAGTTTTCCCCGCTGGCGATTTCAGTCCAGTACCTGCGCGATTCCACCATCACGCGTTTCTTTCGCTCGACGATCGATCGCGGAACCTTCGGCGTCGTCCAGCGCCTGGATGCTAAAGGAAATCCCATCGACGTGCTCGGGAATCAGGTGGGCCAGCCGACAATTAACCGTTTCACTTTCGGCGTGGAAACACAGCGGGTGTTGAGCCAGAAAACACGGAGCATAGTCTTTCTGCGTTACAACTATGAAGACGTGCGCCTGCGCAACATCGAGAGTCTGCTGATCAAGGACATTCTGGTGCCTGACGAAGTCGTGCGGCTTTCGCGTTTTGGCGTCTCGTTTGTTTTCGACACGCGCGAGCGATGCGAGCGGCGCCTTCCGGGCAGTTCCGGTGAAGAAGAAACGATCGCGCCGAACGGCGAAGTCTGCCGCTACAACCAGCTGGACGCGACTCGCGGCCAATTTCTGTCGGCGGATTTTAGCGTGGCGGCACGGTCGCTCGGCGGCAACACTTCGTTCAGCCGCTTTACGTCGACGTATCACACGTATTACAAAGCCGGGCGAGCGCGAGGCACGGTGCTGGCCGGCAATCTCACTGTGGGACTCGCGCAGTTGTTTACCCCGCGCGACCGCAATGGCAACGGCCGGATCGATGACTTTGATCGCCTGCTGCCAATCAGCGAACGATTTTTTTCCGGGGGCTCAACGACGCTGCGCGGCTTCGCTTACGAAGAAGCCGGGCCGCGCCAGGCCATCGTTCCGCAGGGCCAGTTTCGTGATCGGTCCGGCAAAATCATTGCGATCAACCCGTTCACGGTCCCGATCGGCGGCAATGCCCTGCTGGTGACGAACCTGGAAGCGCGCGTGCCGGTAACCAGAGAAATACAGGTTGTTCCTTTTTACGACGGCGGCAATGTGTTTCGCAGCCCCGCCGATATCTTTCATGCTCAACCGATCGTGCGCACGGGAAATTTTCTGGAAGACATTAACGCCCAGAACTTACGCCAACGTTGGACGAACACGGTGGGTTTAGGCGCGCGATTCAAGACGCCGTTCGGCGGCGCACTGGCGATTGATTACGGATACGTTCTGAATCCGCCGCAGTTTCTGATCCCGCAGGGGTTGAACACCAATGCTCCGTTCACCGCGATTTATCGTTTGCACCAGGGCCAAATTCAATTTCGTTTCACGCAAACGTTCTGAGCGGCAAGGAGCAAAGCGCGAAGGGCAAAGAGCAAAGAGAAATGAGCAGGGGGGAAGGAGAAAGAAATGAAAATTGCAAATTGCAAATTGAGAACTTCAAAATGTAGCGGTAACGACCATTGCGCCGTGAGGCTGCCAAACAATTCGCACTTTTCAGTTTTCAATTTTCAGTTTTCAATTCCTTTGCTTTTTGCCCTTTGCTCCTTTCTCTTTGCTCTTTGCCCTTCCGTGCACGCTCAAGTCATCGCCGACAAAGCCGTCGCCAGCGTTACCAACGGCTCGCGCGCGACGCCCGATCTGATCACTTACTCGGACCTGATTTGGCAACTGGCGCTTGAGCCGGCCACGCCGTTCGCTGAGAAACCAAGCTCGCAAAATCTCAACCGCGCTTTGCGACAGCTGGAAGACCAGGTGCTGGTGCTGCAGGAAGCGCGCAAGCTGCCCAGCGCCGACACGCCTGAGGCCCGCAAAGATCGCGATGAAGAGGTCAAGAAGCGTCGCGATGAGCTCGCTCAGTTGATGGGCTCGGCGGCTCGGTTGCAGGAGCGTATGACGCGGGTCGGGCTCACCAGCGAGCAATTGGATTCGATCCTGCGCGACCGCGTGATGGTTGACAAATATTTCGATTTTCGTTTTCGCGCTTTCGTCGTAATCGCACCCAGGGAAATCACCGACCGCTATAACGAAACCTATGTACGAGAACGCAACAGCGGCCGCATCGTTCCCACTCTCGATCAGGTCCGCAGCCGGATCGAAGAAGATCTGAGAGTCGAGAAGATCGCAGCCGAGATCGATGCGTTCGTGGACAAGTTGCGAGATCAGCCGGGCACGGAAATCGTCGTCCTGAGCGAGGTATAGTAGTTGCTTAGTTCGGTGGTCAGTGGTTAGTAGTCAAATCGTCTGAAACCAGAATAACTGACTACTAAATACTGATTCCAGAATCCTGCCCCGATTCGGCGTTTCATACTACCTCACAGCGAAGTTTTCTGAGCGTGCGACCCGCGTTAGGGCGGTCGTGCGCCAGCAGGATATGCCAATCGAGATCGTGTCCGAACATCCGGAACCTCGGCTCACCGGTTTTTGCCGGGGCGCCGGGAACGCGCTATGGTCATTGACCGCGATAGCACTGCGCAAGCGTCGCTTCGTGCTGCGCGCGATGCTGGTGGCTATGCTGCTCGCAGTCGTTGGCGGCGCAGTCCTGCTGGCTAATTCGTATCGCTCGTACGCAAAGCTGGTGGACGCCCGCCTGGCGCGTGGGTATCTGACCAGCCGCGGCGGGATCTTTGCGGCGCCGCGCACTCTGCTTCCGGGCCAAAAGTTTTCGCGCGACGAACTGGCCGTTGTCTTACGTCGCACCGGCTATCTGGAAACGGATAGTGCCGGCGAGATTTGGAACGGCAGCTTTACAGTGTTGAGCGACGCGATCGAAATTCGTCCGGCGAACGACGGCGGGTACCCGGAAACCGTTAGAGTCACCTTTGATCTTAATGGACGCATCGCTGAATTAAGCGGCGATGGCGTCACGCTGGATCGATTTGCCCTGGAACCGGAAGCGCTCACCAACGATGCGCGAATGAAGGAAGGTGCGCGCCGTCCGCTGGCTTTCAAAGAAATTCCAACGGTGCTGGTGCAGGCGATCACCTCAATTGAAGATCGCCGCTTTTTCGATCATCACGGTCTCGATGTTTGGGGCGTGGCGCGGGCGCTGTTGCGCAATGCCGGTGACGAACGGATTGGCCAGGGCGGTTCGACAATCACCCAGCAACTGGTCAAGAACACTTACCTAACGCCCGAGCGGACCCTGCGGCGCAAGTACGCGGAAGCGATGTTGGCCTTCACCATCGAGCGGCGTTTGCCGAAGGAAGAAATTTTTGCGCTTTACTGCAACGAGATTTATCTGGGGCAGCGCGGCGCGCTGGCGGTCCGCGGCGTCGACCAGGCGGCACGCGTGTATTTTGGAAAGCATTTGAACGAACTGACCGTCGGCGAAGCCGCGACAATCGCCGGCATGATTCGAAGCCCAGCGCGTTACGCGCCGCTCGCGCACCACGATGCCGCAGGTGCGCGGCGCAACACCGTGCTGGGCACGATGGTGCGCGACGGCTTCATCACGCTCGAGCAGGCCGCGGCGGCGGCGAAAGAGCCTTTGACGATCTCTGATTTCGATCCGGCTCGCGAATCATCGGCTCCGTACTTTATTGATTATGTGAATCGGCGGGGCAGTAGCCCGACCGTGAGGGAGGGCTTGGACGGCGCTCCGATAATCACGACGCTCGATCTCGATCTGCAACGAATGGCCGAGGAAGCAATCAAGCGACAACTCGATCGCCTCGAAGCGATTTACAAACCACGCGGGCTGACGCCGCAGGCTGCGCTGGTGGCGCTCGACCCGCGCACGGGCGATGTTTTGGCGATGGTCGGCGGTAAGGACTATGCGGCGTCGCAACTGAATCGCGCCACCGACGCGCGCCGCCAACCCGGTTCGGTCTTCAAGCCTTTCGTTTATGCGACAGCGCTGGAAAGCGGCATGTCGCCGCTGCAAACTTTCAGAGACGCGCCCCAGACGTTCACTTACGATCACAAATCCAAATACCGTCCCGCGAATTATGGCGGCGGGTATTCGATGCGCGATGTTTGGTTGCGCACGGGCTTGATCAAGTCGCTTAACGTCGTGACGGTGGACGTGGCGATGCAGACCGGCCTGGCTCGCGTCGCGGACACGACGCAGAGTTTCGGATTGCCGCGGCCCGCGCCGTATCCGGCGCTGGCGCTCGGCACGACGGAAGTTTCACCGGTGCAGATCGCCTCGGCCTACGCGGCGTTTGCCAACGGCGGCCGGCGCATTCAACCGTATGTCTTGACGCAATCCGCGTCAGAACCGGGAGCGGTAGCGACCGGGTTTCGGTCCAGGCAATCTCGACGCTCAGGTTAATTGTGACCCGGTCGCATCCACCACCCCACGCGGGCTGCCCGCGCGGGGACCCCGGTCCGCTCCCGGTACTGACTGCGTCATCACCTGATCCACTTTTCGGTGCCCGCGATGTCGTCGATTTTGTTTTCCAGTTCAGTCAACGCTTTTAGCTCGTCGCTCGGACCACAACCGCGATAATGAGCGACGCTCTTCATACGCGCGCCAATTTGAATTGAAGTATTCGCGGACGGTAAATCCGTTGGAGCCATCCTGCAGTTCAGCCCTCCTTCCGCATATTTGTC
>DATGVD010000149.1:0-2202 GCA_035300785.1 Pyrinomonadaceae bacterium
TCGATCGCGCCCGGGCCCACGCGGCGACCGGCATCGATCATCGCAGCAATCCTTTTCGCGATTTAGCGAAGGCAGAATCCGACGCCCGGGCCGCCGCGGGCGAACCGTTTGCGATTCGTTTGAAGGTGGCGCGCGAAGGCGCGTCCCGATTCGCGGATATTGTTTACGGAAATCAGGAGCGCTCGTTTGCTGAGATTGAAGACCTGGTGCTGCTGCGTTCAGACGGCCATCCGCTCTACAACCTGTCGGTCGTACTTGACGACATCGAGATGGGCATCACGCACGTCATTCGCGGACAGGATCATCTGACGAACACGCATAAACAGATTCTGCTTTACCAGGCTTTCGGCAAGGATGTGCCTCAGTTTGCGCACCTGCCGCTGATTCTCGCGCCGAACAAAGCCAAGCTTTCCAAGCGCAAGCACGGCGAAGTCGTCTCGCTGACGACTTACCGCGATCGTGGTTTTGTGCCGTCGGCGTTCCGCAACTTTCTGGCGCTGCTGGGCTGGTCGCCACCCGAAGGCCGGGAACTCTTATCACGCGATGAATTGATAGCAGAGTTTTCACTCGAAGGCATCGGGCGGGCCAACTCGATCTTTAACTTTCACGAAAACGACCCGCGCCACTGGACTGACGACAAGGCGCTGTGGATGAATGCCGAGTACATTCGCACGATGCCCACGGCCGACCTGCTGCCGATGGTGAAAGCTGAGCTGCGAGCTGAGAAACTCTGGCGCGAAGAATACGATGAAGACGAACACGAATGGTTCGAGAAGGCAGTTGAACTCATTCGCCAGCGCTTTTTTACTTTGAAGGATTTTTCGTCGCACGGGCGCGCTTACTTCTCGGAAGATTTCGACTTCGAAGAAGCGGCCGTGCGCAAGAATGTCCTGAACGAGCCAAGGCTGCGAGAGCTCTTGCCGGCGCTGGCTGATCGTTTGGAAAACGCCGAGCCCTTCACGGCGGCGAAGGCGGAAGAAACGCTGCGCGCATTCGCCGAAGAAGCCGCAGTTAAGGCTGGACTTTTCATTAATGCTGCGCGCACCATGTTGACTGGCCAGGCCGTGGGACCGTCAATGTTTGAAGTCTTTGAGATAATTGGCCGCGAGCGTTCGGTGATGCGTTTGCGGAGTCAGCGTCCCTGGAATGAATTCGGAGATTAGAATTAGCCACAGAGGCACGGAGAATTTGCGATTTTAGATTTGTGATTTTTGATTGGTGTCACGACCGACGAATCGCAAATCAAAAATCCAAAATCAGAAATGATCTTGGCTCTCCGGCCTCTGTGGCCTACTTTGAGGAGCTAATCATGTTGAAAAGATTTCTCGTCCTTGCTTCGATTGTGTTTGTGAGCGGCATGTTGGCGTTTGCCCAGAACTCGAATTCCTCGACCACGACGCGCACGCGCACCGTAGAGCCAAAGCCTTCGCCGACGCCGAAGCCGGCGGCAAAATCGACCGGCACTGGGGCGGCGTCGCAACGGCCCAGGGCCGGTTCAACCCCGATTGCGCCCTCAACCGGAGTACTCGCCGCCTTCGACAAAATAATTGAAGGCATTAGGCGCTCGAATGTTGACATGTATACGAGCGGTTACTGGAATTCTGGGAACCTCGTTCTTTTTAACTATAACGGCACGGTCACCAAGGGATGGGATCAGTTGCGAAAGAATCGCGAGAGCTCCTTTCCGGAAACGAAAGATGTAAAGCTCGACATTCGTGACAAGCATGTGCAGATGCTCGGACGAGATGGCGCGGTCGTGACGTGTCTCTGGACTCAGTCGCAAACTTTCAAGGGCCAGCCGGACACTGCTTCAGGTCGCATGACGCTGGTCTTTAAGCGAGTTGGCGCCGAATGGAAAGCCGTGCATCTGCATACGTCTCCGGACAAGCCTGATGTTTCGCGCGTACCGGCGTCGGAGCAATCGCCGCCTCCCAATCTTTAGAACCATAAACAAAGACGGCTTCACCCGGATATGAGAGTAGTTTGTCCGCTTTCTATCCGTGTTTGTCTGTGTGCATCCGTGGCTTTTTCGAGGCGTAGGTGAGATGCGAGATCGCAATGCCGCCGAGAATTGAAAGAAACGGAAAGAACTCAACGACGTAGCGCGGTTCGGGATTTTCGAGAGTCGCAAAGAATGCCAATCGCAGAAAGATAATTAGCGAAGCCAGCAGCAACCATCTGCGCGCCGCAAATTTTTGCGAG
>DATGVD010000150.1:0-3717 GCA_035300785.1 Pyrinomonadaceae bacterium
TGCTTCTTGATCTGCTTGGCAAGTTCGAAGGCGACGGGAAAGGCCAGGTCGCCCAGTTCGGTCCGTGGCGGGACTTCGCTGACTATCTGTTCGAGATCGACATCGAACAATTCGCGCGCCGCCGCACGAATCCCAGCCCTAAGTCTGTTTTGAAGTTCGATTAAGCCCACGGTCGTTTCTCGGAAAAACTCCCTCTCCCTTTGGGAGAGGGCTGGGGTGAGGGAGTTACGGTTCCGCTCCGCTATAACACCCTCTCCCTAACCCTCTCCGAACGGGAGAGGGAACAAAGACTCGCCTGTCTGTAGATCACCAAACCAATTCGCTCGATGCAAACGGTTATTGTATTGAATTGAGGGCGATTCGCGAAATTGCGACTTCGCGGCGGGCTTTGCTAACATCCCAGTTCAGAGCATGCAAGCGATTGCCAGGCAATTGATTTCGGAAGAACTGCGCCGCCGTTTTCGTGAAGCGAACAACGTCCTGGTGCTGACCGGCGCCGGCGTCTCCGCAGAGTCAGGCGTGCCCACGTTTCGCGGCGGCGGCAACACCGCGGTTTGGAAGGGCATTCCGTTCGAGGTGATTTCTTCGGCGGGAATGCTCGAGCGCGACCTGCCCGCCGTTTGGGAATGGTTCAATTATCGGCGCGGCCTGCTGGAAGCGTTGAAACCGAATCCGGCGCATGAGGCGATCGCGCGCTGGCAGGATCGATCTAGCGATTTCACCCTCGTGACGCAGAACATCGACGGCCTGCACCAGGCGGCAGGTGCGCGGGAAGTGATTGAGCTGCACGGCAGCATCTGGCGCGCGCGTTGTGTTCATTGCGGCGCGCACCACAACCTGCGCGAGCTGAGAATCGATAACGGAGTTCCGGCGTGTTTCGATTGCGGCAGCTCGATGCGTCCCGATGTCGTGCTGTTCGGCGAGATGTTGCCCGCAGGCGCGTTCGAACGGGCCGCAGCTAAAGCAGCCGTATGCGAACTCTGTTTCGTCGTCGGCACTTCTGCGGTCGTATATCCGGCGGCTGCGATTCCCGAGATCGCGCGCGCGGCCGGAGCTTACGTTGTCGAAGTGAATCCTGAGCGCACCCCGCTCTCTGAACTTTGCAATGAAGTGTTAACCGGAAGCGCGGGCGAGATTTTGCCACTGCTTGGATAGGCATCAAGGAGTCGTGGGTCGGTTTGCGTTCAGAGTTCAACCTTTAGGTCGCTGATTACAGGGCAAGCTAAAGCTTGAACTCTAAACTGGCCCCACCCATCGAACAGCGGACGCAATTTTGGCACATTGATGGTAAAGTTAAGTAGAAGGAATAACGACAATGAGCGCAAAGGTGACTTCCATAAAAGGAGAACATAAAGGGCGAGCGCGATCGAAGTCCGTCGATCTTGAACGCATCGCGCGCGGCGTGCGTTTGATTCTGGAAGGCATCGGCGAAGACCCGGAGCGCGAGGGATTGCAAGAGACGCCGCGCCGGGTCGCCGAGATGTACGCCGAACTGACTGCCGGCATGCACGAAGATCCGAGCGAGCTCATTGTGCCCCTCTCCGGCAACAAACACGATGAGATGGTGATCGTCAAAGACATTTCGATCGCGTCGTTGTGCGAGCATCATATGGCGCCGTTCGTGGGCAAGGTGCACATCGCATATATTCCGAAAGATGGGAAAATACTCGGCGTTTCAAAGCTGGCGCGTTTGGCGGAGACATTCGCGCGCCGCCTGCAGTTGCAGGAGCGCTTGACGTCCGAGATTGCAAATACTCTCTTCGAGTTGTTAAAGCCGCTGGGAGTAATGGTGGTGATCGAAGCCGAGCATACCTGCATGACTTTGCGCGGAGTTAAGAAGTCGGGCGCGATGACGGTCACGTCGGCGGTGCTGGGCGGCTTTCGCAAAGACCCGCGCACGCGCGCAGAGGCGATGTCCCTGATTACGGGCCGAGGGTAAGGAAAAGATGAGACAAAGAAAAGTTGCGGCGATAATAATCACGGTTCTCGTGCTGGCGATAACCGCGATTTCGCAACGCTCGTCGCGGAACACCGGATCGAGTCAAATCAGCGAAAGCGCCCTGCGTGCGCACATCAAGTTTCTTTCCGACGATCGTCTGGAAGGTCGCGGCACGGGCGCGCGCGGCGGGGAGCTGGCGGCGCTGTATGCGGCCGAACAATTTGAAGCCATGGGCTTGAAAGGCGCGGGCAAGAACGGGAGTTTCTGGCAGCCAGTGTCGCTCGTCGGCGTCAAAGCCGATCCCAAAACCGAATTGCGAATTAATGGCGCGAGCGCAAGCGAGGCTTACAAGTTCGCGGACGATTTCGTGGCGTTCACCGGAGCGCAGACCGAACACGTTTCAGTTAATGCTGAACTGGTTTTTGTCGGGTACGGAATCGACGCGCCGGAACAGAGATGGAACGACTACAAAGGTCCGGCAGAAGATTATCGCGGCAAGATTCTGGTGATGCTGGTCAACGATCCACCGGCGACCAGGGAAGAACCAAAACCTTTTCGGCGGCCGCACGCTCACGTACAAAGGGCGATGGACTTACAAATACGAGGAAGCCGCCCGCCGCGGCGCCGTCGGCGCGATCCTTTTGCATACGAGCGAGTCGGCAGGGTATCCGTGGAGCGTGGTGCGGACCTCGAATGGTTCGTGGCGCTTCGACATTGCGCGCGGCGCCGGCGATCACACGCCGTTTCTGAAAGTCCGATCGTGGATGACCGATGACGCGGCGCATCGCATGATGCAATTAGCGGGATTGAATCTGGATGAGCTGCGCAGGCAAGCGGCATCCCGGGATTTCAAACCCGTGAAGTTGAATCTGAAGGCTGCGCTTGATCTAAACAGCGAAGTAAAGCGCGTCGAGGCGCCGAACGTCGTGGCGATTCTTCCGGGTCGCGATCCGAAACTGCGCGACGAATGCGTTGTGTTTACCGCGCACTGGGACCATTTCGGCATTGGCGCGCCCGACAAAAGCGGCGACACGATTTACAACGGCGCGCTCGACAACGCCACCGGCGTGGCTTCTGTCCTGGAAATCGCGCGGGTGCTCTCAACTCTTCCGGCGGCCGAGAAGCCGCGTCGTTCGATTCTGTTTTTGATCACCACTGCGGAAGAGCAGGGGTTGCTCGGCTCGGAATGGTATTCGCAACATCCGCTCGTGCCCGTCAACAAAACAGCCGCCGATATTAATCTCGATTCGATGAACATCCTTGGGCCGACGAGCAACTTTGTCCCGCTGGGCGCGGAGCGATCGTCTCTGAAAGCGGTGGTCGAAACGATCGCCCGCGAGCGTGGGCTGACGATCTCGCCCGACCCGCGGCCGGAGCAGGGTTCATTTTATCGCTCGGATCATTTTCCGTTTGCGAAAGTGGGCGTGCCTTCGATCAGTCTCAAAGAGGGCGACGATTACATCGGCCACCCGAAGGGTTGGGGCCAAAAGAAGTTTAAGGAATACAACGAAGCTCACTATCATCAGCCTTCGGACGAATACCACGATGACTGGAATTTTCGCGGCATGATTCAGGAAGCGGATTTCGCGCTGGCCATCGGCCGCCGCGTCGCCGACATGAACGCAATGCCGAAGTTCAACGCGGATGACGAATTTGCCAAGGCTCAGAAACGTTAAGCCGAGTTAACGAGCCGAGTAATCCGGAACGAGCTCGGTAACCGAGCAACCGACCCGCGATCCACTAAACCACACGAAACAGCCACGAATCCGATCGCCTGA
>DATGVD010000151.1:0-4927 GCA_035300785.1 Pyrinomonadaceae bacterium
TTATGCCGACAAACGAACCCGTGAGGCCTGAGATGCCTCCTGAAACTTTGGTTGATCTCCTTCAGCTGTTCGAGAGCGCTGGGATCGAGGTGTGGCTCGACGGCGGTTGGGCCGTCGATGCGCTTCTTGGTGCGCAGACACGACCACACAAAGACGTTGATATAATTCTCCGCGTCGGAGATCTTCCAAAATTGCGCGAGACTCTAGGATACCGCGGTTTTGAGATTCAGCCGGGCGGCACGGAATCCAACTTCGTTCTTGCAGATCATTCTGGGCTCGAGGTCGACGCGCATGCGATCGTCTTTGACCGAGATGGAAACGGCGTGTATCGGATGGAAAACGGATCGGACTGGATTTTTCCGGCTGCCGGATTCAGCGGGCGGGGCGTCGTCCTGGGCATCGGGGTCCGCTGTTTGTCGCCAGAAACCCAGGTGCTTTGCCACGCTCACGGGTATGTTCCGACGGAAAAGGACTTGCGAGACATGGAACTGCTCCGGGCCAGGTTCGGCGTTGAGCTACCGCCGCATTTGCGGCGTGATTCAATTTGAGTCTCGCAACCCCCAGGGGAGCTCATTCTTAGTAGCCGCACAACAAATCGTCGGACTGGAGCGCGCGTCGCGTGCATATGAAAACTAAATTGATTATTTTCGGTGGCTTACTCTTCGTCGCGATGGCCTTGGCCAACGCACATCCAAAACTGCCTAACGAAGCCCGGCCAACGAAATTCGAAACGCGTTGCGGATGGTTTAGTAATCCTACGCCGGCGAACGCCTGGCTGCAGGATCGTTACGGCGAATGGATCATCGGTGTGCAGGGTGGGCACCAGGCGGATGGCAACTGGCCTACTTTCAATCCGCGGCAGTGGGTGAGCACGAACGGCGACTATGGTTACGGGTGCACGTGTATGCAAGTTGGCGTCAACAAACAAAGTCACGAAGTACTGGAGATCAAAAGTTCACACGCACGGACGCTTGCGCAATGCCGTCAGGATCCCTCGCTGAAGAAATGGAAACATCGGTGAAGCGAAAAGCCGCGTCGCCGGTTAGCGCGTCGATGACGCCTTGCGCGAAATTGTCGAGTTCGGTGTCCGGCGGTCTGCCGAAACCGAGGGAGACTTTAGTAGCCATGTTCGTAGTCCTACTTGAGGTTTTCTGGTTGAAGAGAATGGTGGGGCTATTGAGTAAAGCCCATTTGACGGAGGTTTTTGCTCATGAAAACGCGCAAATGAAGGGTGAGTAGGAGATTTTGCAAACTTACCAACCAAGGTCGCTGATTTACGTAAGGATTTTGCTAACTTACATAGCCGCCCTGTAAGTTAACAACGCACGGTTTGTAAGTTAACAAAGCCGCTGAGTAGGTTAACGACGCAACTATCTAAGTGAACAAAGCGACTGTGTAGGTTGACGCCGCGGCGTTGTGCGGTTTCCGTGCGGCACCGAAACCTTTCGGCATTGGGTTGAAACCAGCCGGCGCCACGCAGAAAGATTTCAGCGTTGTCTGGTAAACCTTCTTAACGGGAAAGTAAGGTGTGTTTCGAGCTTTGAGAGTTTGCGAACTGACCTCATCTACCCGGTCGCTACCGCTCCCGGTACTGACTTCTTTATAATCGACGCGCCCGGTTGAGCGCCACACATGACCAACGACTTCACTGAGCGCGTCGTGTTAATTACCGGAGCCGCGCGCGGTTTGGGTCGCGCGACGGCCGCGCGCTTTATCGAGCTCGGCGCTCAGATCGCAGTCAACGTCCGCACGCCTGAGCGCGCCGAAATTCTTGCGCGTGAACTAGGCGGCAACTCGTGGCCTGCGCCCGGCGACATCAGAAAGTCGCAAACTGTGCGCGCACTGATCGCCGGCATCGTCGAACGCTTTGGGCGACTGGACGTACTCGTCAACAATGCGGCCATCGCTTCGTCGACGCGCATTGAGCGGTTAACTGAAGACGAATGGCGCGCGACAATCGACACGAATTTGACCGCGGCTTTCTTCTGCATTCAGGCCGTGATTCCGTCGATGAAGAAGCACAGCTACGGACGCATCATCAACGTTTCGTCTTTGGCCGGGCGCAGCGTCAGCACCCTCGCAGGCGCGCACTACACGGCATCGAAGGCGGGGATGTTGGGTTTGACGCGCGCGGCCGCCAAAGAACTGGGCGCGCATGGCATCACCGTGAACGCCGTCTGCCCCGGGCTGTTCGATACCGAACTCACGCACGCCAATGCCACGCCGGAACGGCTGGAGGCAGTGAGCCAAACCTGGCCCGTCGCGCGGCTCGGCAAACCCGAAGAAGTCGCCGACCTAATTTGTTTTCTGGCCGGAGAGTCAGCTGCTTACATCACCGGGGCTTCGTTTGATATTAACGGCGGCAGCTTGATGATCTAGAACGCTAATTTCGGCTTACGAGGATTTGGTTTCCTCAACGAACTCGAAATCCATCACGCTCAGCTTGATCTCCTCCAACTGCGTGGTTAGTTGATCTATCGAGGCGGCGGTATGATACGCCGATCCGGCGTGCCATGGCAGCAAAAAAGCTGGACGGGCGATGGCCGCCATCAAGTAAAGGAGATTTGATTTCGGTCCGATATGATAAGCAAGCAACTAACATGAACAGCTCTAGTCCATCGGGATCGCGGCGGCTCTGGCTCTTCGCGCTGGTTTATCCACTGCACATCCTCGAAGAGATCCGCGGCGTAGGAGTTTCCCACGGCATCAACCTTTCGCTAAAACAGTTCTTCATCCTGAGTGCCGCCGCTTGTTTGCTGATGGTCGGTGGGATTCTCCTGTCAATCAGACTTCGGTTTTCGCAGCTTTTGGAGATCTTTTTCGGCACCGTCTTCGTGCTGAACGCGCTCTCGCATATCACCAACTGCATCGTCATCCGTGGCTATGATGCGGGGGTGATTACCGGCACGTTGATTTTCATTCCACTGGGCGTGACTTCACTAATCAGGTTAAGGAACAGCATGGGTTTGGGCCGATACTTTGCCGGCGTCGCGCTGGGATTGGCGGGTCAGGCGATCATAACCGTGCTGGCCTTATAAAAAGTTTTCCGGGATCATCGCTTCGTTGATGAAGATGAAAGCTAAGACTGATCTGTTCGCGGGTTTAGTGATATTCATCCTCACCTGCTCGATCTTTATTCTTTCTCACAATCGCCAGATTGCAGACTCGAAATATTCGATGCTGGTCAGCGAAAGCTTGCTGCACCACGGCACTTTCACGCTTGACCGCTATCGCTTTGAAGATTTTGGCAAACAAAACGCAGGTGGTTGGGGCGGGATTTATCAGTTAGAGCCTGTCGACGGCCACATCTACTATTATTTGCCACCGGGTAGTTCGATCCTGTCGATTCCCTGGGTCGCCGTGATGAACGCGCTGGGTGTTGCTGCGTCGACTTCGGATGGCGCCTACAATCTGCGCGGTGAAAGAATCATCCAGGCCAGCCTCGCCGCAATTCTGATGGCCGCGCTGGCCGGCCTTGTGTTTCTTACCAGCCGCCTGCTGCTTCCAATGAGCTGGAGTGCCTTGATTGCATTCAGCGTTGCCCTGGGCACCCAGGTTTTGAGCACAGCCTCAAGAGGATTATGGTCGGACACCTGGGGAATCCTGCTGGTTGGTTTCGTCGTCTACCTGCTTTTGGCGCACGAGTGCGGTCGCCGCCAGCTTCGACCAATGTTGCTGGCTACTCTGCTCGCCTGGAGCTATTTCGTGCGTCCTACCAACAGCCTCGCTGTCATGGCGGTGACCGCGTACATATTTTTCTTTTATCGTTCCCTATTCGTTCGATACCTCGTTGTCGGCCTCGCTTGGCTGGCCGCGTTCGTCGTCTATTCGTGGTACCACTTTGGCCACGCGCTCCCGGGCTATTTTCTTGCCAGCCGTCTGGACTTTAGTTCGTTCTGGATTGCGCTCGCGGCCAATCTCATCAGCCCTTCGCGAGGCCTCCTGATCTTTGTGCCGGTAATCATTTTCGTGCTCTACCTGTTGGTGCGTTATGCGAACGAGCTGCCCTCTCGGCGACTGGCCATCCTTTCTCTGGCAATCATCGTCGCGCATCTAATCGTTGTTTCAGGTTTCGCCCAGTGGTGGGCGGGGCATTGCTTCGGGCCGAGATTTACCACCGGGCTGGTGCCGTGGTTTGCGCTGCTCGGCATTCTGGCAATCAGGGCCAGACTGGCGTGGCACGAGAAGCACGAGATCAAGCGTCGTTCGGTAAGATGGAACGCCGAGATCGCATTTGGTGCGACGTTGCTGCTGATAAGCGTCGGCATCAACGCGCGCGGCGCGATGAACGGCGCGACGGCGGTCTGGAACCAGAAACCTGTCAATGTCGACGAGCACCCCGAACGAGTTTGGGATTGGAAGCATCCGCAATTCCTGGCCACCAGGCGAGATTAGAAGCCCCAAACAGGAGGCCGCGAAAAAAGTGCTTGGCATTTATCGGCCGCACCCTTACAGTAAGATTTAGAAATACAAAGTCGAGTTGGAAACGATCAGCTCAGGAAGAACCAGGGAACAAGGGAACGCCGACAGTGCCTGCAAATCTGCAAGACCGCCGCCAGTCTCCGCGACTCAATGCCACTCTGGATGCCCGTTTGGAATTCAGCGTGCTGCTGCGCGAAGCTGAAGCCAACGAGGGTGGGATCCAGCACTTGCGCGCTTGCGCAGGTCACACGGTGAATATTAGCGCGCATGGTCTGGCGGTCCTGCTCCATGCGCAGAACATCGACGAGCAGTATCTGCTGGGCCGCGAAGGTTCGATGGCTATTGAATTAGATTTGCCTAACGGCCTGTCGATCGAGATTCAAGCCACGCCGGTGCGCTATGAAAAGCACGCCGAAGGATACTTGATCGGCGCGCGCATCAGCGCGATGAGCGATCGCAACCGAGAATTGTTCGAAGAGTATCTGCGGGAACTCAGTGATGAATC
>DATGVD010000152.1:0-2908 GCA_035300785.1 Pyrinomonadaceae bacterium
ACTGTTGCGCTTTATCGAGAACTCGCACCCCGCCGTCCTGCAATCGCTGCGTGAAAAGAAGGCGATCACAGACGAGATTAAGAGCGATCTCGAACAGTCGCTCAAGGATTTCAAGGATCGTTGGGCGGAAGACGCGAAGGCCGTGGCGGCTTAACGACTTCGCCCCGAAGGGGCGACATAAAATAGCCAGGGGCAAGCGAAGCGCCGCCCCTGGATCGGATCGAGAATAGGATCTGCGCCCTGAAGGGGCGCAACGAATCTTCGAATGGGAAAGATTTTTCTTGCACCCCTTCAGGGTGCGCATAAATTGTTCTACTGGATCCAGGGGCGGCGCTTCGCTTGCCCCTGGCTATTATCTTTCACCGCTCCGCGGTGATTAAGGAATGGCCAATCTCTTAGACATTCGCCGGCGCATTAAGTCGGTCAAGAACACGCAGCAGATCACCAAAGCCATGAAGATGGTGTCGGCGGCGAAGCTGAAGCGCGCCTCGGATCGCGTCGTCAACGCGCGGCCGTTTGCCGACAAGATGGGCGACGTGCTTGGCGAATTGTCAGGTCAGACGGCGGAAGACTTTCATCATCCCCTGCTCGACACGCGGGGCGATCAACGCTACCTGCTGGTGCTCGTCACCGCCGACAAGGGGTTGTGCGGCGCGTTCAATACGAACCTGTTGAAAGCCGCGCAGAACTTCGTCAAGGAACACGCGGACCAGTCGATCGATTTGATCGCCATCGGCCGCAAGGGCCGCGACTTCTTTCGCCGCCGCCGGGCCGAGATCGTCTCGGAATACGTCGGTCTTACCGGCAAAGGGCGCGTTGAATTCGCCGAAGCCCTCGAAGTAGCCCACGACGTGATCAAGCGGTTCACGGAAGACGAAGCACTCGACAAAGTGTTTCTGATCTTCAACGAGTTCAAGTCGGTGCTGACGCAGCGCGTCATGGTCGAACAACTCCTGCCAATTTCGCACGCGGCGGATTCAGGTGATCCCGGCGCCGCGCCCGCGGAGGAAACGAAAGAATACATTTACGAGCAGACGCCCGCGGAGATCTTCAGCCGGTTGCTGCCGCGTCTGGTCGAAACGCAAATCTTTCGGGCGCTGCTTGAGTCGATTGCGTCCGAGCAAGGCGCGCGCATGACCGCGATGGATGCCGCTTCAAAGAATGCCGGCGAGCTGATCTCTTCGCTGACTCTCAACATGAATCGTGTCCGGCAAGCAGCGATCACCCGAGAGATCATCGAAATCGTTTCGGGCGCGGCGGCGCTTTAAAAGGAAAAAGTAAAAAGGTAAAGGGCAAAAGTTAAGGCCCGGTTTCTGCTGGTGTCTTTTTACTTTTGCCTTTTTCCTTTTGCCTTCGCCATGCGGTCATCCCATCATCGCCTCTCACGTTACGGCCCGCTCGTGGTCTGGGCGGCGCTGATCTTTATCGGTTCGAGCAGCATCTTGTCAGGTTCGAATACCTCCGTGGTGCTGCGGCCGGTGTTGTGGCTGTTTCCACACGCCAGCGAAGCGACCCTGGCGCTTATCCACTTTCTGGTTCGCAAGGCCGGCCACCTTACTGAATACGCGATCCTCGCGCTGCTGGCCGCGCGCGCGTTCCGAACTTCTTCGCACCAGCTGTTGCGCACCCGCTGGTTCTGGATTTCGCTCCTGCTCGTTGTTGCTTACTCGCTCAGCGACGAATTCCACCAAAGCTTCGTTCCTTCCCGCACGGCTTCGATTTACGACTGCATGATTGACTCGGTTGGCGGCCTGACAGCACTGGTTTTGCTGGTTGTTCGTATGCGACGTGTCAGAACCGGGAGCGATAGCGACCGGATCATGAAGTCAACCTTGAGTCGATGATCCCGTCGCATCCACCACCCCACGCGGGCTGCCCGCGCGGGGACCCCGGTCCGCTTCGGGTTCTGACCCTATTGAACACCCCACGCGCTTTCACCGTATAATACCTGCGGCCCGCGAGACTCTTTTCGGCAGGGCCCAAAGGAGATTGAAATGGGAATTCTAGACCGTCTCAGCCCGAGTGCGCAGTTCATTGAAGTCATCGAGTGGCTCGACAACACGGGCGACACGATGATGTATCGCTTTCCGGTTCACGACCAGGAGATCAAGAACGGCGCGCAGTTGATCGTGCGCGAATCGCAGGCGGCGGTCTTTGTTCATGAAGGCCAAATTGCCGACGTTTTTGGTCCGGGGCGTTACAGCGTCGAGGGTGGCAACACGCCAATCCTTTCGAAGCTGGGCGCCTGGAAAACAGGATTCAACTCGCCGATCAAGTCGGAAGTCTATTTCGTCAACACCAAACAATTCACCGATCTGAAATGGGGCACGTCGAATCCGGTGATGATGCGCGATGCGGATTTCGGCATGGTGCGTTTGCGCGCGTTCGGCATCTATTCGATGCGCGTCGCCGATCCGCGAGAGATGATCAAGCAAATCGCCGGCACGAATGCGCGCTTTGTTACCGAAGACATCGAAGGCCAGTTGAAGCGCACGCTGGTCAGCGGATTTTCCGACGCGCTGGGTGAATCAAAGATCGCCGCGCTCGATCTCGCGTCGAACTATGACGAGCTGAGTCGCTTTTCCCGCACGAAGTTGCAGGATGAGTTTAAGTCGTTCGGTCTCGAGCTCACCAAGTTTGTCATTGAGAATATCTCGCTGCCCGAAGACGTTGAAGCGGCGATGGACAAGCGCACCTCGATGGGCGTGCTCGGCGACATGGGCAAGTACACGCAATTTGAAGCCGCCCAGGCGATGCGCGATGCCGCGCAGAATCCCGGCGGTGGCGCGGGATTGGGCGCGGGGCTCGGCGCCGGATTCGCCGTCGGCAACGCGATGGCCGGCGCGATGACCGATGCGATGAAGCAAAGGGGCGCGACCGTCACCGAATCTGGAGGCGGAGCCGCCGC
>DATGVD010000153.1:0-4518 GCA_035300785.1 Pyrinomonadaceae bacterium
AGGCGCGGTGACGGGCGGGCTGACGGATTTCTCGCCGCCGGTCGAGTTTTTCCTTCTCGATCACGATCAGCGGAATACTCTGAGCACAGGCTTTGTCCTCAATCTACCCGGGCGCAGTTATGCTTCCACGAATGTTCGTTACGGCTCGGGCTTTCTTGATGGAGATGGAAACGGCACAAGTCACTTGCCCGGGCACACTCTGATCGATTTCTCGTTCGGCAAAGGCATCGGCGAAAACTGGCTGCTGGCAATTCAATCCGTGAATGTCGCGAACCGGCGCTTTCTGCTGGACAACAGCAACACATTTGGTGGAACTCACTTCGTCGAACCGCGGCAGATTTATCTCGAAGTACGATATCGGTTTCACTATTAGATTAGAAACGGCTGGACTGATAGCGAGTGGCAGGCGCTCGTACGCCGCCTGTGAGTATTTCCAGCGCAGGAGTGGCCTAATCTTCTGCGCAAATTCTTCCGGGAAGATGATACCTTCAATTAAGCCGCGTACGTTTCCCTCGCGATCGATGATCACGGTTACGGGCAACACCTCCGGTATTATCGGTTCGGACTGGACTTTAGCCACTCCGCACGTATCATGAAACTTCCTTCCGTGACGACTCGCTCGCCAACGTTCAAGCCTTCCAGCACGGGATAGACGCCGTTGCTCTCTGTTCCCAGACGAACTGCCCGCAAAAGGAATTCGTTCGGCTTATCTGTCGCAACAAAAACAAATTGCTGGTTGGCAATGTTCTGCACCGCATCTTTGGGAACAACAGGCGTAGTCTTTTCAGCAGCACCAAGAGTCGCAAAGGCGACATTCACGTACATGCCAATCTTCAGCGCCTGCCCGGGATTCCGTAGCTCGATGCGTACTTGCGCCGTGCGCGTCGCCGGATCGATTTTGGGATCGACATAAGAGATGCGACCACGGAAGACTCGACCGGGATAAGCATCCGAAGTGATGTTTGCCCCGCTGCCCACACGAATCGTCGCCAGATCCTTTTCGTAAAGCTGCGCAACAACCCATACCGTAGAAAGATCCGTCACGCGCATCAGCTCTCTGTTCGCTTCGATTACCTGACCGGGATTCACACTCCGGCTGGTTATGGTGCCGGACGACGGCGAAGCCACCGTCACTTCTGAACTTATCTGCGAAGTCGAGTTCAGCGCGTCGATCCGTGGCGACGACATGCCCAGCAACATCAGCTTCTGCCGCAGATTGGCAACGTTTGATTCGGCTTCGCGGTATTTCGAAGATGCCTCTTCCAGTTCCTGACGGCTGGCTGCGCCGATCTCTACCAGCTTCATCGTGCGCATGTGATGGCGATGATGCTCGTCGAGCGCCGCTGTTGCGGTGAGATAGCGCGACTCAGCGTCAGCGAGTTCATTACTGAAAACAACGGCCACGGTTTGTCCGCGTTTCAAGCTCTGACCCAGCTCGCCACGGACGCTGCGCACAATCCCGCCCACCAGCGAGACGACCGGAGTTTCCTTGTAGCTATTCGCTTGCACCACGCCCGTAGCCATCTGTCCGCTCGCGTCGGTCGTGGGCCGCTCGCCAACCGTTTCGATCTTTAATCCCGCGCCCTGCGTTTGCTCGGGCGTCAGTATTAGTTTCTGGTCGCCAGTGATGGCGGCCGGTTGATTCGCCGGTTCGTCGAACGAAACCGAGCGGGGCGCAGGCACGGGCTTGCCGGCTTTGCCGGGCCAGAAAAGCCAGATGGCGAGGCCCGCAATGGAGATCGCCGCGATGGCGACTACTCCGACAGCAATTCCAGGGTGTCTCATTTCTTTATCAACTCCGGTGAAACAGAAGCCCGCGCAATTTCCACGCGAGCGTTGTAGACGGCCAGCTCGGTATCAATGAAGTCGTTTTCCAGTTCGATGAAACGGCGTTGTTCGCCGATGTAATCAATCAGGGTTTTTGATCCCAGCTCGTACGTTTGCCTGACAACATCCAGATTCGCTCTGGCCGGCTCGCGCACCCCGACGCGAAAGATTTCCATCGCGCGCGCGGCACGTTGGTACTGAGCATAGGCCGAAGCAACTTCGCGGCGCACCGTCAGTTCGGCGAACTCGCGCCGATGCCCTACGGCTTCTGATTCGGCCACGGCCGCTTCAATCGCGCCCTGGTTCTTGTTACGAACCGGCAAATCGAGCGAGATGCCGAACTTCAAGAAGTGAAATACATCCTGGACCGGCAGCAGCTGTCCATTCTCATTCACTCCAAAGACTGGAAAGCTGGAATTCATGCGCTCGTAGCCAGCCGAAACGCTCGCATCCAGCCGGCCTTCCGCGCGCGCCTGCTCGATGCGCGCAACAGCGAGACTCTCAGCCGCACGAAAAGCCTGCAAGTCGGGCCGCTCGCGCAATGCACGCTCAGTCGCATCGGCAACCGGCGGCAGTTGATCTATCAAATTTCCGAAGTCGCCTTGCAAACGCAACAGCTCTTCCGGTTTCATGCCGATTAGATTTCTCAACTCGAACATCGTCACTTCGAGCTTGCCTTCGGCGCTCTCGCGCATGGAGCGGAGACGATTCAATTCGACCAGTGCCATGTTCTGTTCCAGCGGTGGCGTGGCGCCCTCGACGACTCGCGCGGCGATGAGGTTGAAACTCTGCTGATTCGCTTCCACGAGTTCGCCGGTGAACGAAAGCTTCAGGGCGAGGGCAAGTGCTTCGCCGAACTTCGCGCGCACTTCGGCGGCCAGCAACCGCTCGCGATTGGCGACTTCGCGTTCGCGGACCTCGACTTCTCGCTCGGCCACCGCGATGCGGGCGGGCCGCCGGCCACCTAGTTCCAAAGGCAACATCGCGTTCGCTCCGAGAATGTTGTCTTTACCGTTAATCTGTCGCGTCCCATCGATATCGAGCTTTGGATTTGCGCGCAGTCGCGCTTGCTTCACCATCGCGCGAGCCGCGTCGATCTCCTTGCGTGCTGCTTCAAGGCCGCCGTTGTGCGCGAGCGCGTAAGCAACGGCGCTGTCCGCGGTCGTGCCGTTGGTTTGATCAAGATAGCGAGATAAGGTTGGACTCTGACTCGGATTCGGCGGCGCGTTCGCAGTCGGAGTGGTCTGCGCTGAAACGATGAATGAAGCGGAAAGGCCAGCAAGCAAGAGAGCGGCAACCAGCCAGCGAAGCAGGCCGCAGAGTTTATATTCTGTGCCCCTCCGCGCCTTTGCGCCTTTGCGTGACACTGCTTCGTTCATCTCAGTCTCAATCCTCAACCGCCGCATTCGCTCTTTCCTTCTTCATTTCTCGCTCGCGCAGCCAGAAAAAGATCACCGGCGTCACGATCAGCACGTGCAGCAGACTGGAAAGCATGCCGCCCAGCACCGGCGTCGCCAAAGGCTTCATCACTTCTGCGCCCGCGCTCGTGCTCCACATGATCGGCAGCAAAGAAGCCACGACCGTCGACACCGTCATCAACTTCGGTCGTAAGCGCAGCAGCGCGCCTTCGGTTACTGCTTCAATCAACGACGCGCGATCCAGATCCCCCAGCTTGTCTCGTTTGCGCTCGACCGCTTCGTTCAGATAAATGACCATCACGACGGCGGTCTGCACGGCGGTGCCGAACAGCGCAATGAAGCCGACCCACACCGCAACCGAAAAGTTGTAGTTCAAGAGCCAAAGCAGATACACGCCTCCGGTCAGGGCGAACGGCACGGCAAGCAGGACGTGCGCCGCTTCCAGCGCCGAGTGATAAGTGATGTAAAGCAAAGCGAAGATGATCACCAGCACGATTGGCACCACAATCAGCAAACGGCTGCGCGCGCGCTGCTGGTTCTCGTACTCGCCGCTCCACTCGACGTAGTAACCGGCGGGCAGTTGCGCCTGTTGAGCAATTGCATTCTTTGCTTCGTCAACGAAACTCCCGACATCACGACCGCGCACGTTCAAGAGCACCGTGCCGCGCAACAGACCGTTCTCGCTGGAGATCATCGTTGGGCCCTGGACTTCACTGATGTCGGCAAGTTGAGCCAATGGAACCGGCGCGCCGGTAGGCGACCCGATCGGAATCTGCGCAAGCGCTTCGGGACTCCCGCGAAACTCCGCTCCGTAGCGCACTCGCACCGGAAAGCGGCGGCGGCCTTCGATTGTGACCGAGAGGTTGGTTTCGCCGATGCCTTTTTCGATCGCGTCCTCGATCGTTCTGGTGTCGATGCCATAACGCGCCGCTGCGGTTCGATTGACACGGATATCGATGAAAGGTGCGCCGCTGATTTGTTCGGGGTAAACGTCTTTCGCGCCGGGCACTGTGCGCACAACATCGGCGACGCGCCGCGACAACGCTTCCAGCGTCTTCAGATCGTTGCCGAAGATCTTGATGCCCACTTGCGAGCGAATGCCGGTTGAGAGCATGTCGATGCGGTTTTTGATCGGCTGCGTCCAGATGTTTGTTACACCCGGAAAATGGAGCTTCTCATCCATCTCAGCAATGAGCGATTCACGGGTCATTCCTATTGGCCATTGCTCCGGCGGCTTCAAATGAACAATGGTTTCGTTCATGTTCACGGGTGC
>DATGVD010000154.1:0-8341 GCA_035300785.1 Pyrinomonadaceae bacterium
TCCAAACACTACCGTTGTGATACGGCCGATTGATCTGAGCAAAGACCGAGATAGCAGCAATCATCAGCAACACCGCAAACGAACCGACAGCTATGCGTTTAGTTTTCATTTGAGACTCCTCATGCCCGTACAAGAATGGCGCTTAGGGGGGCAGCGACGTACGGGATGCTCGCTGTCTGAAGCCGAGAATGCGGCAGGTGAGTGGTTGCCGAGGATTTTCGAATAGCTTGTTGCGAGGGCAATCTATGGGAAAAGCGAAGTCGTGTCAATGTCATTAGGAAAATGAAGCCACAAGACACGGAGAAAGAGCATTGGCCACAGATCAAAACAGATTCTCACAGATACAGGTAAGCAATTCCGATCTGTGTCTATCGGTGTTCATCAGTGGCTGATTCTTGCTTTCTCTCTGTGCCTCTGTCGCTAAGCCGGCAACCCCTTGCGCGCGATCTCCGCCATGAGTTCGCAGAAGCGATCGAGCTCCGGGAGGGTCGTGTAAAGATTCGGCGTGATGCGCAAGCCCTGGAACTCTTCGTGAACGATCGGCGTCGTGAAGATGTGATGCTTGCTGAACAGATAGCTGCCAATCTTTCCCTGATCCAGTCCTTCGATTTGCACGTTCGCGATCGCGCACATCTGCTCCGGATCGAACGACGTGTTGAAGCGCACCCGAGGGATGTCTTTGAGTTTGTCCATCCAATAGCGCGACAGATAACGCAGCCGGGCTTCTTTGCGTTTGCCGCCGATGCCGTGGTGAAACAGCATCGCTTCGCCGATGGCCAGCTTGGGCGCGGCCGAATGGGTGCCGATCTCTTCGAACTTGCGAATGTCGCTTTTCTGCTTGTCTTCGGCGGCGAACAGCGGCCAGACCCTGGCGATCTTCTCGCGCCTGATGTACAGCAGGCCGGTGCCTTTCGGCGCGTAGAGCCATTTGTGCAAGCTCGTGCCAAAGTAATCGCAATCCAAATCCGGCTGTTTGAAATAGAACTGCGCAAACGAATGCGCGCCGTCAACAATCGTCTCGACACCGCGCGCGCGCGCCATTTGGCAGACAGCTTTGACGGGCGTGATCTGGCCGGTGATGTTGACCTGATGCGCGATTTGAATCAAACGCGTGCGCGGGGTGATGGCCCGCTCAAACGCGGAGGTGATTTCGTTAATGTTCTTTGGCGGAATCGGAATCTTGATCAGGTTCAGCTTGATGCCTTCGCGCTGCTCGCGCTGCCGAATCGTCGTCAGCATGCGGCCATAGTCCTGCGTGGTCGTGAGAATCTCGTCGCCGGATTTCAAGTCCATCCCGAGCAGCAAAGTCTCCAGCGACTCGGAAGCGTTGCGCGTGATCGCAATCTCTTCCCGGTCGCAGCCGAACAGTTCTGCCAGCCCGGTGCGAATCGTTTCCGATTGCGGCTCGAGAATCTGCCACATCGTGTACGCGGTGGCGTCCTCCTGCTGCCAGATGTAGCGCACCAGCGCTTCGGTGACGATGCGCGGGCTCGGCGAGACGCCGCCGTTGTTCAGATTGATGATCCCGCGCGTGACGGTGAACGCTTTCTGAATTTCAAACCAGAAGTCTTCATCCATCGCCGCTTGTTCGGGCGTCAGATGCGCGACGCTCCTGGTTGCGGCTTGAATGTTTTTGAGCAACGCGCCGACGCTGGATGAAGAAAGCGCGGCGAGCCCGAGGCCTTTGCCGGTTAAGGAAAGAAAGTTGCGGCGATGAAGTTGAGTTGATGTCATGGTTGAACTCGTCCGTGTTAGCAGCGCGGACATACGCGACGAGGTCAGTACCATCCGCGTAAGCGGATGTGATCATCGCTCAATCCGCGCTCTGACTGAAACTGTTGACTCGCTGAAACTAAAGCCCCACCCGCTGACGCGGCTCGTACTGACTTCCTATCCTGGTATCTCGACTGCATAACCCGCGTTAATCCACGCGCTGGTGCCGCCAGTGACGTTCATTACATTCGTAAAGCCCGCCTGCTGCATGATGCTGGTGGCCGCACTCGAGCGATAGCCGCCGGCACAGATCACCGCGGTCGGTTTCGCCCGGTCGAACCCAAGCACGGGTACGTTTTCTCTCAACGTCGAGAGCGGGGCCGTCACTGCGCGCGGCACGTGACCGCCCTGGTATTCGGCAGGACGACGCACGTCAATGATCTGCAAGTCGCCTTCACGCGGAATTAGATCCTTCAATTCGCTGACCGTGATTTGCGGCACGGCGGCGACTTCAAGATCCGCCTGGGACCAACCGAGGATCCCACCGCTCAAATAGCCCTTGATGCCTTCGATGCCGACGCGAGCCAGACGCACCTGGGCCTCCTCGACCTGCTCTTCTGAGTCAGCGACGATCACAATCGGCGACGTCATCGGAATCAGAGATCCGGCCCATGACGCGAACTGTCCGCCGAGCCCGATGTTCAGCGCGCCGGGAATATGGCCGGCGCCGAAATCCGCGGCGGCGCGGACGTCAAGAATCACGTATCCCTCCGCAGCGAGATTACGAACTTCCGCGGAAGACAGCGCCGACGGCCTGGGCAATCCATTCAAAGCCGGAGCGCCGGCGCGATTGATTTCCGCGTCCTTCGAGAAATACACGGGAGCTTCCGGCAGGTCGATCGTCATCATCCGGACGAAATCGTCTTTGGCCATTGGCTGCAGCGCGTAGTTGATTTTGCGTTGGTGGCCTATCGTCGAAAAAGTTTCCGTCGAAAGGTTTCGTCCGCACATCGAGCCGGCGCCGTGCGCGGGATAGACTTCGACCGCGTCGTCCAGCTTCAATAATTTTTCGTGCAGGCTGTCGTACATCATCGCCGCCATCATCTCTTTGGTGAAACCCTTTGCGCCGGCGAGATCGGGCCGGCCCACATCGCCGATGAAAAGCGTGTCGCCGGTCAGGACCCTCTGCGGTTGACCAGAGACTTCAGTGTCAGTGACCAAAACGCAAATTCCTTCCGGTGTATGGCCCGGAGTTTCCATGATGCGCAGCTTCACGCGCCCAATCGTAAGTTCGTCGCCCTCCTTCACTGCACGGTGCGGGATCATCGCTCCGGCCTTCTGGCCGAAAACGATTTCGGCTCTCGTGCGCGCGGCCAGTTCGCGATGCCCGCTGACGAAGTCCGCGTGCAGATGCGTCTCGATCACATACTTGATCGCCAGATTGTGCGCGGCAGCTTCGTCGATGTACTGATCTACGTCGCGTTGTGGATCTACGACTGCGGCTTCACCATCCGAGCCGATCAGATAAGAAGCATGAGCGAGACAATTGAGATAGAATTGCTTGAAGTACATCGCCGCAGTTTGTCTTGGAGATTGACCCGCAGGATTTTCGCGCAAAACTCTACCGACCGCAAGGATTTCGCGCGAATTGAACGCGCCGCAGGGGAGTGAGCCGTTCTAATTTGGCCTGAGAGTGTCTTGATTCCCAGGTTTGAGAATGGATGACGATCCACGAGGCCACACGAAGCGGCTCGGTTCGTGCGATTTGCTGTGGTTTCGTAGTTCTTTTCTGAGTAATCGAAGGAATACGCAAAACGATTTACTTGACGCCCTCGATACTTTGCTGCGCAATAGTCAGGTACACGTTAATTCGAACGTCGATCGGGTGGATTCCATCCGCCGCGATCTTGGCCCTATCGAAATTCGCCACGGCCAAATACGCCAGGGCCATCGCCAGTTGATTCCCGGTCTCGGCAACGGCGTTACCATTCGTCATGATCAATTCGCCGTCCTGATAATACCTTTGGCCAAATCCATTTAGCCTAAGCGCCGACTCGCTGATCTCATTGAATTGATTTACCAGCGGTTCGACAATCTCGAATGCACGATTCGAATCGTATCTGGAAAAAGCCCGGGCAATTTCAAGCAACGCGCGCATTTCCTCCTGGCCTTCAGCCTGGGGGGTGCCTCCAAGCATATTTCGCGCCTGTTCCAGATAAAGCAGCGCCGTGGCCTTTTTCTGATTTGGACCTATCTGATTAGCTATCTGACCAAGTATTTGCGCCCGCTCCCTGGCCGGGTGAAAATTGCTCAAGTTCCGCAGGGCTTCGTCAATCCTTCCTCTGGCAGCGGCGCCGTAGATTGCCTGCTGGTCCAGGTTCTTCAGCGCTTGTTTTCGTTGCATCGGGTTGGCGACGTGATCGGTGATTATTTGCCTCCCGCGCCCAAGATCGCCGGCGGCCGCGGCCTTATTTGCAATCTGCTGATAGAGTTGATCCCGCACCTCTCTCGGCGCCTGACTTACAGTTTCAAGAGCGCTGTCGACGGTGCCGCTGTTGACCGCCGTCTGAAACTGTTGCCACGCTGCGTTTCGCGGATCATTCTGATTGTTAAGCTCGGCGAGTTTCTTCTCGACTGCCGCCGCGCTGCCGGGAGCATAACCCTCCAGGTCAGGGCTCATTTCTTTGAGCGTATTCACCATATTTTGCGCGGCATTCCTCTCCGGCGAATAAACATTACTCGCCAGCGGAGAATAAGACAGCGCCTCGGCGGCGGTTTTTTGCAAGAGCTGTTGATACTCCTCGTCGGAAATCAGAGTTACCTTCGCCGGCTCGTCACCGCCGCCGCGCTGATTTCTTCTTACGGATCTCACCAGGCGAAGAAAGCTGATCGCCAGGTATGCAGCTTCGGGATGCCTAAGAAATTTCTCAGTTGTCAATTTCGCGGCGATGTCGTGCGCCAGTTTGGCGGCCAGCTCCGGCTCCTTCGGACGTAGGCGATTTAGAGTGTCAACCAGAGTCGATGGATAACCCCTCTTGAGCGTGTCCTCAGCCATTTGAAAGGCGCGCTTCGGATCATTGGCCGCGATTTGGCCTACCAGCGCGAGTTCGAGCTCAAGCTCCTGGTTTGCCTGACCGCTGTCCTGGACTTCGCTCGCGGTCGCCAAGCTGCGGGTTGCTCGAAGAAAGTTCAGCGCCATCTCGGGATCGTGCGTGGTGAGGACGTCGATTACTTCGCGTCTCAGTTGCAGCGCGATTTGAGGGCCTTCGTAATAATCCCAATCGTCATCGCCGCCGATGGTTGCGATGAATTCCTTGACGCTGTCAATTGCCTGCTCCGCCAATTTCGCGGCCCGCTTTTCGTCGGAACTCCATAAGAGCTGCGCCGCTTTGATCTGAAAATGCGCCCGCGTCTGGGGGCGGCGCACTTCTTGAAAGCTCTCGGTAGTTTGGATTAGCAACGCGAGACCATTCGCTTTGAGCACTTCCTGGTTTTTACCGGCTTGCAACTCCTGCTCAGTTGCTTTTCGCAGCTCGACAATCTTAATTTCGTAACGACCGGGCGCCGGGCTTTCGTTCTGACCCAGCGGCAGGACATCGATGCGATACATTCCGGCGGCGTTCGCAATCACGGATACATTTTCCGGGCCGTCAGTTCCATTAGGGCTGTCAAACTCACCCAGCCGTTTGCCCGCGGGAGAAAACACGCGAACGACTACATCGATTCCGCGCTGATCGACGACTAGTTGCAGAAGCTGATCCTGTTCGAGGCTGACGCTGTAACTGTGCGTCTGTCCCGCCGACAGAGCCCGCTCGATTGGCGTTCCCGGCTGGAGGGATGTGGCCGCCGATTGAGCGCTTAGCTGATCAGCGTTGAAAGGAAAGCTTAGAAACAGCAGGAGCAGGATGCATCGGGCCTTGCGCATTGTCAGAACCCCCTTTTCGGGAAGAACGCGGGCTCGTTACGGATGATGCACGCAACGCGGAAAGAACATTACGACGCCGACTTGGTCGGAGAATTTCATCAGACTCAAGATTCTTAGGAGAAATTAATAAGGCGAAGGTTGCCTATGGGTTTCTTGGCGGCTTTGCGCCTTCGCGCGAGACATTTCTCGCAAAAGGCGCCCAGACGCAAGTCAGCGTGGCGCAGGCTTGGTTGATTCCGGCAATTTATAAAACTCGCGCGCCGGTTTCAAGGGCCGCAGCATCCAATAGGGCCGGCGCGTCTGGTCGGGCGAATACTTATCCGCGGGCCGTGTCATTGTCAACCATTTCCGATAGACCTCGCGCGACTTTTCCGTATCGACGTGAATGTCGCCATAGCTGTCCGCGCTTTCGGCTTTGCGCACACGCACGGCCTGATGCCAGCAGTGCATACCGGAAATCGGATCGGGATGCACCGGAAAAGTCAGGTTCTGATGCACGCCGACATCGTTCCACCAGATGCGCAAAGTGTCCGCGTCCTTTGATTCGTAAGGGCTGGCCCCGCTTTCGCGTTCTAATCCCCATTGCGTGCCCTCGTGATCGAGTTTGACCGTAGCCATCATTTGCTTTTGCCCATTCTCGTGAACTTTCCAACGCCCCATGTGATGACTGCACGCGACGATGCCGGGCTTGATGCCTTCGGTTACCCACGCTTTCACGACGAAGTAACCAATCTCAGTTTCCACGCGCACCAGGTCGCCGGTCCGCACCCCGAGCTTCGCCGCGTGCTTCGGGTGCAGCCACAGCGGATTCGTGTGCGCGATTTCATTCAGCCACTTCGCATTAGCGCTGCGCGTGTGAATTTGAATCGGGATGCGGAACGTTGAGATCAGAATCGTTTGATCCGCCTCAAGATTGTCGGGATGGACATGACTCTTGATGTAAGTTGGAATCGCGTATTCATGCCAGCCCCAATCGGCGAGTGTCTTTGAATAGAATTCGAGTTTGCCGCTCGGCGTCGGAAAGCCGCGCTTGATCTCTCCGTCAACTTTCACACCGACGAGTCGGCGACCATCGGCATCGCCATCGGGACTGGGAATCGGGACGACATTCGGCGACGCAGGTTTCGCCGCGCGCGTAAACACCCGGCCAAAATGATCTTCGGCGACGTCGTCGAGTTCTTCAGCCGGCACTTCTTCTTCGTAGATCGCGCCGACTTTTCTGCTGATCTCAAACGAGCCATAACGCCGCATGAATTCGAGTGGCGTCAGATTCTCTGCCGCCGCTTTCTCAGGCAATCCCGGCACTGAGTTCTCAAAGATCCAGCCGTAGTATTCATCGACGCCGAGACGCTGGCCCGGATTTTTCCTGGATTCAACAAACTGGCGAATGCCAAGCGAGCCGTCGCGGTCGATGCGCCAGGTCAGCTCCATCCAGAATTCGTTTTCCTCCCAAACTTCCCCGGGATTGACTTCGCGCGTGTCGTTCACGTCTTCGCCGTTACGTTGCCGCGCCGCGCGCATCACCGGCTGGCGGAATCCCAGCCACTGCGCGTCGTGCGTTTCGTACGAATGAATGTCGTGACGCTCCGGGCCCAGCCCCATCGGCAGAATGTAATCCGCGAAATATGACGTTTCGTTCCACACCGGCGTCAAAGCGACATGACAACCTACTAAGTTCTCATCAGTCAGTGCTTCGATCCATGAGAAGCCGTCGGGATTCGTCCAGACCGGGTTGTAGACGCGCGTGAAATAAGTATCCAATCGACCGCGCCCGTCCTTAAGAAAGTGCGGCAGGAGAAACGACATCTCGTGCATCGCGAGTGGAAACTCGCGCGGCCAGGTTTTTTCGTTCCACATCTTCGGGTGCGGCGGCGTGTGGATCGGCTTTGGCACAAATTTGTTCCACGCGTTCGGAAACACTCCGCCTTCAGTCGCGACCGCGCCGAGCAAAGCGTTCAGCATAAAAAGACAGCGCGCCACCGACCAGCCGTGGCTGATTCCCGAAGTCGCGCTGCGCCAGTTGTGACTTGAGAAACGCGTGCCCGCGGTCGCGACGACTTTCGCAATCTCTTCGAGCGCGTTGGCTTCAACGCCGGATTCCTTCGCGGCAAACTCGAATGTGTACTCCGCATAAACCTCTTTCAGGATTCCTTCAAACTCTTCGAAGTCGGCGCTGTCTGAGCGCCGTAGGCGCGAAATATTTATAGACTCCGCGATCTCATTGGAGTCTCTTTCGTTGGTTGGCTCGGTGCCTATAGACATTTCGCCGCTACGCGGCTGCTTGTCTGACCTCTGATCTCCGAACTCTGATCTCTGTGCTAAATATTCCTCCCAGTTCCACCAACGCCGCACGAACTCGCGATTGTAAAGACTGTTTTGAATCAGGTAATTCGCGATTGATAACAGAATTGCCGCCTCCGAGCCGGGATAAGGCGAGATGAAATGATCGGCATGCGTCGCGGTGTTTGAAAGCCTTGTGTCAAAGACGATCAGCTTTGCGCCGCTCGCCTTGCCATCGATCACGCGCTGGGCGTGCGGATTGAAGTAGTGGCCGGATTCCAAATGCGCGCTGATTAGAAAGATAACTTTCGCATTCGCGTGATCGGGGCTGGGCCGATCGAGCCCCATCCACAATTGATAACCTTCGCGCGCGCCGGAAGAGCAGATGTTCGTGTGCGAGTTGTGGCCGTCAACGCCCCACGC
>DATGVD010000155.1:0-3849 GCA_035300785.1 Pyrinomonadaceae bacterium
CCGGCTCAATCCTGCGCATCGATGTCGATACCTCGAATCCGATCGCCCGGACGATGTCAAAAGAGACGGACGCGTACTTCATCAACAGTTCGGCGTTCGAGCCGACCGCCGTCCCGGAGTCTGGGATGAAGGATGTTTCGGCATCGCTCGCCACCGGACCGGCTAAGCTAATTGCGCACTACGCAGTGGCGGGCGTGCTGCGCTCGGGATGGCTGCTGGGCGAGGACAAAATTAAAGGTCGAGTGGCGTTGGCGGAAGTCCCGGTTGCCAATGGCCGCATCATTTTGTTTGGCTTCCGCCCCCAGCATCGCGGTCAAACCTGGGGCACGCTCCCATTCATCTGGAACGCTATAGACTCCGGGCGCTAGGGCCCGCGACCCGTTGCCTTGCGATGCAGGTGTTTAGAGTACTAACTTCAGTTGGGCTTTTTCGCTGATAAGGACCCGACTGAAGCTTACTCTGAAGGCTTGTCGTCGCGAAACCTGCCGGCACGTTCTTGCATAGGTAACTGCCAGGTGCTATCTTCACCTCGTCAGATCTGACTCTCTCCCCGTTTTCTCTCCTCGGAAAAATTGACCGCCGGTGCGGCTTAGGAGTTGCGCCGTGCGGAGCATCTTTTTCGGCTTACCGGCATCAAACCGAAGCAGCGTTTTGGCGCCGCAAAGCCGCGGTCGGCATTCTCCCCGACAGGAGTTCATCTGATGAAAAGAATTATCACCCTCGTCCTGGTCGGTACATTCGCCGCCGTGCTCGCGCAGACAGCCGGCGCGCAGACGCGTCCGCGCCGCGTCGGACGGACGCAAACATCCCCGCCACAGACTCAGCAGTCGCAACCGCAGCCAAAGCCGGACGATGCTTCGCAGGCTTCGCGATCAGGCCGTCCGCCGGTTCTGAGCGGCGGTAATCGGAATCCGAACGAGCAGCAACCCGCGTCAACTTCGACGCAGGACTCCGGCCCGGAAGAAGTCGGCGAAGGCGACATCGTGCGCGTTAACACGACGCTGGTCAGCATTCCCGTGAGCGTGATGGATCGCGACGGCAAATACATTCCCAACCTGCGCAAGGAAGACTTTCGGATTTGGGAAGACGGCGTCGAGCAGCAGGTCGCTTATTTCGCTTCGACGGAAAAGCCGTTCACGGTCGCTTTGCTGATCGACACCAGCGGCTCGACCCGATTCAAGTTGCAAGAGATTCAGGATGCGGCGATCGCTTTTGTCAACCAACTGCGTGCCGACGATCGAGTAATGATTGTTTCTTTCAACGATAAGATTCGCATGCTGACGTCACAACCAACCAACGATCGGACCCTGCTGCGCAACGCAATTCGTCAGACCGAGCCCGGTGATGGCACTCGGCTTTATGACGCCGTGGATCAGGTGATCAATAAGGAACTCAATCGCATCGAAGGCCGCAAAGCGATTGTTTTGTTCACTGACGGTGTGGACACGACGAGCAAACATGCGCGGTATGAAGACAACGTGCGCGACGCCGAAGAACTCGACGCGCTGATCTATCCGGTCGAATACGATACCGCCGCGGACCTGGGCGTTTGGGGCCCTGGATCCCGGGGCGGAGGCCAGTCGAGCGGCAATGTGGTGATTGATATTATTGGCGCCATCTTTGGTGGAGGTAGTGGCAACTCGGGTGGCAACGGCGGTGGCGGATATCCGGGAGGAGGCGGTGGCGGCCGAGGCGGCCGGGGAGGTCGCGGCGGCGGTGGTGGCTGGCCCGGCGGTGGAGGTGCAGGAAACACTCGCGATGAATACGAACGCGCCGATCGTTATCTACACGATCTCGCGCGCGTCAGCGGCGGCCGTCTATACAATGCCGAGCAGCAGAATCTTGATGCGGCGTTCCGGTCGGTCGCCGAAGAGCTGCGCCGCCAGTACAGCCTTGGCTACTATCCGAAGAAGGCTCCGCAGGCCGGGGAGCGGCGCTCGATCAAAGTGCGCGTCGATCGGCCTGAGTTGGCCGTGCGCACGCGCGACAGTTATGTGTTCCAACCGGGCGCAAACACCGCGCAGGGGCAAACGAACTCACAATCAAGGCCGCCGGTTTTGAAGAAGGAATTGCGGGGAAGCTTCTGACAGGCCTCTGTGCCCTCCGTGGTTGATACTTGCGGCGCATGAATTCACCACGGAGGACACAGAGAATTCACACCACAGTCCCATCCGCAATCGTCCCATTTTTTGGCACGATGATGATCCGATCGCGAATGTAGTAACTTCCGTCCGGGCCGTCAACGTTGTCGGTTCCCGCTTCGTTCAGCAACTTTACCTGCGCGCCGATGCGCGCGTTCTTGTCGATGATTGCACGGCGAATGATCGTATTCTCGCCGACACCCAGGCGCGGTCGTTTGGCGTTGCGATCCGCCAGCATGTCTTCCAGGGTTTGATAGTAATCCGCGCCCATGATGTAAGAGGCTTCGATCTGCACGCCCTCGCCGATCCGCGAGCGCAATCCGATTACCGAGCGGCTGATCTTTGCGCCGTTGATGATGCAGCCCTCGCTGAAGATCGAATCGTCAATCACGCAGTTGTGAATCTTTGACGGCGGCAGGTAACGCGCGCGGGTGATCATCGGCGCGTCGGCATCGAACAGATTGAAAGGCGGAATCGCTGTGGTCATCTCCATGTTTGCTTTGTAGAAGGCCCCGATCGTTCCGATATCTTCCCAGTAACCATCGAAAAGGAAAGCCTGCACGTTGTATCTGCCGATGCTGGCCGGAATCACTTCGCGGCCAAAATCGACGTGCATCTCTTCGCGCAGCAACTGCTCCAAACGGTCGTACTTGAAAACATAGATTCCCATCGAGGCGAGATACGGGCGTGCGCTCCCTTCGGCCGCGGTTAAACCCAACGCGGTGGTATCCACGCGCATCGCCTCCAGCGCCTCGGCTTTCGGCTTTTCACGAAACTCGACGATCCGGCCTGCGTCGTCAGTTTTCAGCAAACCAAACTCGCCGGCGCCGTCCGGCGGTACCGGAATCACAGATACCGTTACGTCGGCGTCGGTTTCGTAATGGCGCGCGAGAAACTTGGTGTAGTCCATGCGATAGAGATGATCGCCGGACAGAATCAGCAGCGTGTCGATGCGCCAGTCGCGGATGTGCGGCAAAACCTGGCGCACGGCGTCGGCGGTTCCCTGAAACCAATCGCCGCTTTCCGGCGTCTGCTCGGCCGCAAGGGTCTCGACGAACGCGTCGGCAAACGGAGAGAAGCGATAGGTCTGCGCTATGTGTTTGTTGAGTGACGCGGAGTTGTATTGAGTCAGCACGAAAATGCGAATGACGTTTGAGTTGATGCAGTTCGAGATCGGCACATCGACCAGGCGATACTTGCCACCGAGCGGCACCGCGGGCTTTGAGCGATCACGCGTGAGCGGAAACAAACGACTGCCCGCGCCACCGCCAAGGATCACCGCGAGTAGATTGTGCTTTTCAGGCATTCGAACTGAGGCGAGGATATAGGGAAAGGGAGTGGGGTTTCAAGCAGTTCTGAGTGATTTTCCTCGCGATTGAGGACCTTGGAGGAAAAAGGACGCGGTTTCGCAGAAAGAGCTTGCTCCGGTTAGGCACAATAGAATAAGTAGTATTCAAACGCTGGGAGAGGAGAAGAAAATGGATAAGGAAGTCACAGTCGGCCAAAGAGCGGACTTGAGTGAACTGGAGCAACGAGCCCAAGCAAAGGCCGAGGAATGCCAAATAGAAGCCGCCGGCTACCGGAATGGTTTGGAAGAATGTAAGAGACGAGCGGAGGCCGGATTAGTCGACGGTGTAATTTCCTGTGCGTCACTTGCTCTGGACACAAGCGAGACGAAACTCTGGGGTAAGGAATGGAAAGAACGGTG
>DATGVD010000156.1:0-2721 GCA_035300785.1 Pyrinomonadaceae bacterium
ACGCCCTTGCTGACGCGCGGGCTACTGCCCCGGCCCCACCGATTCACAGATCAGAATTTCAAACGCCGGCGGGAAGCGTGAATTTGAAGGTGGTGCCGGGCCCGATATTTGACTCGGCCCAGAGACGCCCCGTTGAGAACATTGGCGGCCATTATTGCTCCATGCTCAGTAAAAACGAGCGGAAGCTTTCGCCTACCGCCGCGGCCCTTCTTTGATGTTGCAGTTTGCAACATCAAACCTTTGAACTCTTTCGCTGTGAGTTGGAACATAAAATCCGCCGGAAACCGTTCTGGATTTCGATTCACTTGTTGATTGAGGCGGGCCGTGGTTACTCCATAGAGATGCGCCAGATCCGCATCAAGCATCACCTTCTCCCCTCGAATCAGGTAAATTGCCTTATCGATTCTCTCAACAGAAATGCTGCTGGAATCTTTCATCGTGAGTCCCGCGCAGTCGTGCCGGCGCATAATAGATGGAAGACTCGAAACCGGAAAGTAATGAAACTTGCAAGAGGCCGGTGGGCAGAGCAGAGGTCAGAAGTCAGAGCTCAGAGGCAGAGTCACCAAAAGAAAATGCCGCGAGGTGCTGCCGCGGCATTTTGAGGTTAGACCTGACTCGTCTCTCCATCTGATTCATGGCCGGCCAAAGATGGTGCCGAGAATGCTGCCACCGCCGGCTGCCTCCACGAGTGAGGTATGTTCGTGCGGTTTCGTGTGATTTCGTGGATCGTGCTTGTCCCAAAGGTGAAAAAGCACGAAGCAAACTTGTCACTCTGAAGCTCTCAGGTCGTGAGTTGTAAAGTTTTTGTTAAGTGAGAAGATTCAGGGAAACGTTAGTGTATTATGTTCGGCCCAGCAGGGCACGACAAGTTGAAATGATCATCCAGTCGAACATCGCCCAATCCTTACAATCGCCGATCGTGCGCGTTTTGCTCGGTGCGATTGCGTTGGCGCTGCTCTATATCCTTTGGAGGGAGGTGCGAAAGATTCCCCCAAAGCTGTTCACGCTGATGGCCACAGCCTTCGTGGACATGGTGGGGCTGCTGATGATCGTTCCGCTCCTGCCGTTTTATGTGAAGGAGTTGGGCGGCGCGGGAATCGACCTTGGGCCCATACATATTGGCATCGGGTTCATCTCCGGATTCATCGTCGCTTCGTTCACAGTTGCCCAACTGCTGAGCGCGCCGATGTGGGGCCGGTTTTCTGATCGCGTGGGGCGGCGACCGACTTTGCTGATCGCGCTGGGCGCTGCCGGGATCGCATATCTGATTTTCGGCTTTGCGCACTCGCTGCTGGTCTTGTTCCTCTCGCGCCTGGTGCAGGGAGCCGGCGGCGGCACAGTCGGTGTGATCCAGGCTTACGTGGCTGACTCGACGGATCCGAAGGATCGCGCGCGCGCACTCGGGTGGCTCTCGGCGACCACCAATCTTGGGGTAGCGTTGGGTCCGGTGCTCGGGTCCTTCGCGATCGCGTTGGGCAAACGCGATCTGATCCCGGGAACACGGACGTTGCAGATGGGCGGCGCGGCGCCGGGAATCATGGCCGCGGCGCTCTGCCTGCTCAACATGATCTTCGTGTGGCGCTATCTAAAGGAATCGCGCGATTTCAGTGAGCAGCCAAAGGAGGGAGAGATCCGGCGCAGTTCGTCGCAGGCGATCTGGCGCGTTATCTCGCATGCCAGCGAGCCTTCATCGCGCCTCATCTGGATCTATGCGATCGCGATCGGCGCTTTTCAGGGCAGCTTTTCGGTACTGGCGCTGTTTCTGAACGCGCGCTTTGCGGTCACCAAAGAGACGATCTTCTACTTCTTCATGTACGTCGGATTCATCTCGGTATTCGCGCGAGTGTTGTTGCTGGGACGAATGGTCGACTGGCTGGGCGAGGCGAATCTCTCGCGTTTGGGCCTCGTCTTGCTGACTGCCGGCGTCGTCGGGATGCCGTTATCGCGAAACCTGGCGACGCTCGCGGTCGCCGTAGCGCTGCTTCCTCTGGGCACGGCCTTTACGTTTCCGTGCGTGACGGCACTGCTGTCTCGGGTAACTGCCCCCTCAGAACGCGGACTCTACATGGGAATGCAACAGACTTATGGCGGCGTCACGCGCGTCATTGCGCCGCTCTTTTTCGGCTGGGCCTTCGACCATCTCGGTGTTTCGTCGCCGTACTTCTTCTCGGCCGCGTTTATTGCGGCAACGATCTTCCTGGGATTCGGATTGGATCAGTATGCGAGGCCGGGACGTGTTGTAGCGCGGGCGGCGGCCGCGGATAAGTGAAAATCGCGATCCCCGAGTCCGCCGAATGAACATCGCGTTATTTTTGGTCAGCGAACGTGAGGAACCGTGGATCACGATCGTTCTGCGAACCGATGACAATTTGTGATCGGTTCAGTTCGGCGACTTCATCCTTTGTGGGCCGGAAAATGAAATCGCGTGGAAAACGCCGGGTGAGTCCGCGCAGCGGACGCTTCGCGGACTCGACTCTACAACTCTCAGATCAGAGAGCAGACGTTTATTCCTCGACCCGAACCTGACATCTAGCGGCACATCCCATATAATCATCCTGCTCGCAAAATGGGGGCGACAGGCTTCGACAGGAGCCGTAGCGTCCGTCGCGATGCATGCCGGGCCGTCTCTGTGGGGACCGTTATCAAAACGCAGGGAAACACAATTGCCAACTCTAACGAGTTAGCTCTCGCTGCTTAATAACCAGTGAGCGTCTCGCCGCA
>DATGVD010000157.1:0-7449 GCA_035300785.1 Pyrinomonadaceae bacterium
AGCTGCGCGCGGTGGCCGAATGCGAAATCGACGAGGCCGGGTCGCTAATCCGCCTTCACGAGACACTGCTATTCCTTCGTGCCTATCCGCCGAGCGCTCGGGTCTTAAATCAAGTCGAAAAGATTCTGAAGTCGTTCGGACCGCGCGTCTCGCACCCTCGCGAATCTGGGGCAGATCTGACGCCGCTCGACGAGGTGGAAGTGTCTGGAATCGCGGGAACTAGCGTGACCAGCAATTTCAGTCACCAGATTGTTCGCTGGCTGGTCGCTAAATATCCGAGCCAGGTTTCGATTGATTGGGATTGGTTTGAAGAAGACGACCGGTTCGGCGCCACGATGCCGCGTTTTTTGCCGCTGCTGGAAGAAGATGCGATGGTCGAAGCGCACGTGCCGTATCGCATCTGGTTGCGCGCGGCAAAGGGTCGGTGGAGCGATCTTGGCTGGATAGTCGACCGATTCGAATCACTTAGGATTTCGAACCAGGCGAAGGCCGAACTCTACGACTCGCTCAAGCTGCACGTGATTTGGAAGTTCGGCGTCCGCGCGTCGCGCACGAGCATGAAACTGCCGGTACGCAAAATCTTTTTCCACCGGGCCCCGTTGATTCAACGTCGCGATGTATCGCTGGGTAAGGAGCTGTCCTCGCCGCCAATCCCGATTGAAAGACTTTCTCGCGCAGCGGGCGAAAGGATTCTGGATCAGGCGCGCGAAACTTCCGCTGTTCGCTATCGCGAATTGCACGGCTTCACCTACGGCGACTCGCGTCGCGTACTCAAGGCTACGCTCGGCCGCGGCACCGAAGCTTTAGTGTTCGGAGTGCCGCCGGAGAACCGTCTGCCGCTGCGCGCCTATCACGCCGCCCTGATTTCGAAGAACGGCGTGCCGGTCGCGTACTTCGAAGGATTGTCGATCTTTGAGCGCCTTGAGAGCGGCTTCAACCTCTATTACACCTTTCGCGAAGGCGAGACGGCCTGGCTCTTCGGCCGCATACTCCGTTTGATGCAGCAGCTTTTGGGCGTTACGGTCTTCTCGATCGATCCATATCAAGTCGGTCACGAAAACGAAGAGGGGATCGAATCGGGTGCGTTCTGGTTTTATCGCAAGCTGGGATTTCGCCCAGTTCGGCCAGAGTTGATGAAGTTAACGCTGACTGAAGAGCGAAGGATCGCCGCGAGTCCCGAGTATCGAACTCCCGCGCGCAAGCTGAGAAAGCTCGCCGCGGGACATCTGTTATTTGAAATGCCCGCTGCGAGTGTGGGCGCCTGGGATCGGTTTCAGATCCGCAACGTCGGTCTTGCCCTGCAACGCCGCATGGCGCTCGAGTTCGCTGGAGATGCGCAAGAGATTCGCGCGGATTCAGCGAGATTCATCAAGCGCATTCTCGATCTCGACACCCGTCGTTGGAGCGAGCCCGAACTACGAATATTCGAAAGCCTCGCCCTGGTCCTGGCGATGATCCCTGGCGTCGCCGGCTGGAATGGGAGCGAGAAGCAACTCGCGGCGCGCATTATTTCGGCCAAAGCCCGAGGCGACGAAGCGCTCTATCTCCGGCTGCTGCAAGGGCACGCTCCGATGCGCGCGGCGTTGATTGGACTTGGCTCGTGAGTCTGCGATCTAGATGGGAGTTACATCGAGCGCGATATTAAAGTCGCGATAAAGCTCGTTATAGTGGCGCACCGAAACTTCGAGTGCGTCCGGCAGTTGTTCCAGATCAGAAGGATTGACGACGAGGTTGACGTTGTGCAGAAAAGCCGCATGCAAATCCATCGTGCGCACCCCGGCAATCACATAGACAAAGAAAAGACGGCGGCGGTCAGACGGTCGCATTAATTTGACTTCACGCGTAACGAAGGCCACGCCCTGCTCGACGGGATCGAAGTTCGCATCGAGTATCACGATATCCATTCTCTCTTCGCGCATCCGCCCCAAAGCCTGCGCCGAATTCTCAGCGACAAACACTTCGTAGTCGAGATTTGCGACGGAGTGCGCGATCGCGCCGCGATATGCGGGGCTGGCGCAAACCAGGATCTTGCGACGATCCCAGGCGGGACGCTTTCGGCCACGACCGCGGATTGACGCAGTATCAGCCTGACTAAGCGCTGCGGCCAGTAGTTTCGCGACGTCGTTCAGGCCAGCCGACGACGCGGGGTTCGCAGAGGTGGCGTTCGAACCTTCTACCTCAACTTTGAAAGGCGGTGCCGACGCCGGCCGCTCAAATGCAGGTCGATCTGCAATGACCGGAGAGTCTTGCCTTAATTGCCCGTCTTCGGCAACGGCGGAGTCGGACGATGACGGAGGTTGCACGTTAATGGCGTCCTGACACTTGGGACAACGAACCGTGAAAGGCCGCGATGGGGCCTTGGCCTCGTCCAATTGCAATCGGGCTTCGCATTTCGAACAGATAAGAACCATGATGTTTCAATTTGGGCCGGCTTCGGCCACTTAGTCGTTCAGGGTGAATCCTGCGGGCTTACGCGGTGCTTGATTTGCAACCACGACCTCGGTTTGAGTTCGAATGAAGTCTTCCGAAGAGGTCAGTCCCTTGAGCGAGAGCAGCAAGTTGTTCTGATTCGTAGCAAAGCCGAGGCCGTCTTCTATCGAAATTATGTTTCGCTCCACCAGATCCTTAATTTCAGAGTCAAAGTCCTGCATGCCGTCCAGCTTCCCATCGCGCATTGCATCCAGCAGCGATTTGCCTTCCATCTCGCCGCTCTCGATGTACTCGCGGGTGCGTGGAGTCGATCTCAAAATCTCAACCGCGGCAATGCGACCGCGCAGATCGGCTCGGGGAATCAGTCGCTGCGAGACGATATAGCGAAAGGTTTGTGCCAGCCGCGTACGAATCACCGGCTCTTCGTTTTTGGGGTACAGTCCGATGATGCGATCGACAGTCCGCGACGCGTCGATGGTGTGCAGAGTCGAAAGCACAAGGTGGCCGGTCTCAGCAGCTTCGAGCGCGATTTCGGTCGTCTCATAGTCGCGCATTTCACCGATCAGAATTACCTTCGGCGCCTGGCGCAATGCAGCGCGCAGGGCCGACGGAAAGTCCTTCGTGTCGTTACCCACTTCGCGTTGGTTGATGGTTGAGTTCTTGTGCGCGTGCAGGTACTCGATCGGATCCTCGATCGCTACCACATGATAGTGCTTGGTCTCGTTAATCACATCGATAATAGCCGCCAGCGTCGAACTCTTGCCCGATCCCGTCGGACCTGTGATTAGTACCAGTCCGTTGCGAAGTTCGGCAATCTCGGCAAGCTGCTCGGGCAAACTGAGAGAGGCGAGCGTCGGAACGTCGGTCGGGATGACGCGCATCACAATCGAATAGACGCCGCGCTGCTGGAAGATGTTGACGCGAAAGCGCGCCCGCGACGGAAGCGAGTAACTGAGATCCGCTGTGCCCGTTTGTACCAGGCGCTCCGCCGCTTCGGAGTTTTCTTGCAGCAGAGTCATCGCGATGATCTCAGTCTGGTATGGACTCAACTTCTGCAGTCCGAGAGGCTGTACCGGAGTCAGCTTGCCGTTGATCTCAACTTGCGGCAATTGACCGACCGAGAAATTAAGGTCGCTGATCTTGTCAGAGACCAGCAGCATGCGTTCGATGATGGGCGGCAGATCGAAGAAGCTCATGCCGAGCGACACTCCAATTGAATCATTAAGAAGGTTTCGAGGGCCTTGGCTTTGATAAGGAAGCAGTAGTCTGACCGCACAGTTTCGGCGGCCCATCCATTCTCCCTGATGAGAACGGTAAACGCAAGCAAAAAATGTTCAACGAACGCTTATTTTCCGAGGTTAGCCTGGGAGTTTGCTAACATTTTACGCATATTCTCTGGGATTCTTGACGGGTCAGAGACCAGGGCAGCTATGGACGACACGGCGTCGGCCCCTGCCTTCCAGGCTTCTTCAGCGTTCGCCAAAGTGATGCCTCCGATCGCGACGACTGGCAACGCGCCTGCGATTGAGCGAACCGCGCGCAACGCCTCAACGCCTGCGATCGGATCCGGATTCTTTTTGGTCGCGGTCTTGAAAATCGGGCCGAACGCGACATAGTCCACAGGCATGTTTACCGCCATCTCCGCCTGCGCGAGATTATGAGTAGAGATTCCGACAATTACGCGTTCGCCGAGCAAGCGGCGCGCGGCCTCGGCCGTCATATCCGTCTGGCCCAGATGGACGCCATCCGCTCTGAGCGCAAGAGCGACATCCACGCGATCATTAATAATCAGCCGTACGCGATACGCCCGCGCGATTTGCAACGCGGCCTCGGCTTGGCGATAGAAATCCCGAGGGGCCGCGTGCTTGTCGCGAAGCTGGATCAGCGTCGCGCCGCCGGCGATGAGGTAACCGACTTGTTCCGCATGCGACAAACCTGAAAGTTCAGTGTCGGTGATCGGATATACTCTTGGCAGATGGAAAGCCACGCGTCCTATGATTGATCAAGATGAGCAATAGGCAAACCGTGAAAGAAAACCAACCACTGGACGAGGAAGCTGATTCGAAGCACGATGAGGCGCCCAAAGGCTACTACTACGACGACTCAACGGGATATGAGACGTATGACGCTGAAGCGGATCTAGACGAAGAAGAAGGTTGCGAAGGCGAATCGCCCTTTACTGAGAGCTGAAGCGAGCCTTACTCGTTTCGAGGGGCGTCATGAAAAGCGGAGGTCTGCCGCAGCGCTTCGTAAAGAGCAATCGCTACCGAGTTGGCCAGGTTTAGACTTCTCACCTTAGGATTCAACATTGGAATTGTGAGCGACTGTTCCCAATTCTGTCGCAGGAGACTCTCTGGCAAGCCGCGCGTCTCTGGGCCGAACACCAAACAATCGTGGGAATCGAACTTCCATTCGAAGAATGATTTCTCAGCCCTGGTTGAGAAATAGATGAAACGCGCGGTGGGTAACAAACCATAAAGCGCGTCAAGGTCGCGGTGGCGCTGGAGTGAAACCTCTGGCCAATAATCCAACCCCGCGCGTCGGACGGCACGTTCGTCCAGACGAAACCCGGTTACGCCCACGACATGCAAAGGCGTCTGCGTTGCCGCACAAAGCCGCGCGATGTTCCCCGTGTTCTGCGGGATTTCAGGCTCAAGCAGTGCGACCTCGATCATTCTAGTAGCGCGGGCACGATTATTTCCTGATGAACCGGCCTGATTCCCTATTCGATTCTTTGGTAGTCGTCTGCCAACCTCACGATGTCATCCTCACCAAGATAATCGCCAAGCTGCACTTCAATAATTTCGAGTGGACCATCACCGCTATTGCCCAGACGGTGATTTGTTTCGAGCGGGATATGAATGTGCTCGCCCTGACGCAGTTGCAGTTCCTCCGCGCCACACACGACGTCTGCTACGCCTTTCACCACGACCCAGTGTTCCTCGCGCCGCGCGTGGCGCTGCAGACTGAGGCGGGCGCCAGGCTTCACCTCAAGCACCTTGACCTTGAACCCGGGCTGTTCTTCCAGGACTTCGTAACGGCCCCACGGCCTCTCGTCAGACTCGCGCATTCGGCAGGCCTCCAGACATTTCCAGGGAATCGGATTCCACTTAGTGGATCGAGAATAGTTGAGAGTCGCGGGTCGCGCAATCCGGGAAACAGGTCAGCTAAAAAACAATAGGAACGGCGCGCTGATAAGCATTCGCCGTTCCTTTTAGAGTCGGCCTTGCGGCCTTAGATGATGTGCGCCACTTGAACGTGGTCGTTGTTGTTCCCTGAGTGAACGAACTATCTCTTCTTGGCGGACTTCTTGCCGCCCTTTTTCGCGGCCTTCTTCTTGGCCTTCTTCTTAGTTGCCATAATGGTCGTTTCTCCTTCTTGGTTTTTTCCGAGTTGTGACCACAAGATAATGTACTCTGGTAACTCTTGTGGTCTAGAGAAAACGGCGCACAACATCTTGCTATATAAACTTAATTTCCATGCTTGTCAACAATTTATTACTCGCGAGGTGAAATATTTTCGCGCTGCCTTGCAGGTCACGTGAGCATTGCGACGATCAAAATGAGCACGTTAAGAGTCGCGATCGATCGTCATTGCGTCTGATCGCAAGCGATCAAGTTCGCTCATTCGTTCGGTCGTGATCGCGAGTTTCGATCGGTCGCATTCACGACAAAGTCGGACTGGATGTGTTTCATCTGAACAGTGGAGTGAAAATCCATCCGTCATGGCGATCGATACCGTAGTAGGTGATTACCGAGTTGCGCTGACTGCGACTGGTGACTCCGAGGAACGGACCGTCGGCGCTCGCCGACGTATCGTCGCCGCCTGAAGCGGTATCGGTCGATTGAGTATTAAGCACGTCTACCACTCGCGGGATCAGAGCAGCAAGCGCCGCAAAATCCCTCTTCGGCGTCGGTGGCACGCCTCCCGCATAAATAGTCAAGGAAGCAACAAACCCGCCAAAGTCTTGCGAGGTTGGGCCGATCAGCTTCCACTCGCCTGCTTTGGACAGCGGGTCCCGTGAGGCGGAAACCCGCAGGATTTGCAGCTTTTTGGTCCCTTTGGGAATTCCCTCAAGTAGTTGATCCATTGAAGTAGGGAGGGAGTTAACGCCCTGCGCACCCTTGTATCGGTAATACGAACGAATGGCGTCGGCAACTTGTTCGCCGCGGAAGATCGCTTCCTTTTCGCGTTCGCGTTGGCCCTGTTGCTGCACGTTTGAGGCGGCAGCCATCGCAAACAAAGCCAATAGCGACATCACCGCCAGCAGCGCTACCAACGTGTAGCCACGCTCACCATGCCTTTGCGGACTTTCATTTTTCATTCGCGCCATATCCCAATTCCAAACTCTTACGGCTCCTCAGTGTCGACGCGACGCACTGGCGGTCGATTCTGTAGCGGGATGCTGGTGTCGATAGTAAAAGGGATTGTGTGTCTGATTTTCAAAGTGGTATCAACCAGCACAACTTCGCGTTCGGAGATACTGTTGACCCGAAAGCGCCCTTCGAGAACGTCGCCACGGTACACGTTCAGCAACTCTTTGTCGCCTTTTTTCTGGAGCACGGCTGTGTCATTGCCGCGCGGCTTGCCGATGATGCCGACGAAGTTGTAATTCGGCAGCGGCGGGGGCGTCACGTTAAGCGTGATCGAGTTGGAATAAAGTTTGCCGTCGTTGGTTCGCGCCATCACCTGCCGCGCGCCCGGGCTTGCAATCAACGCGGCCGGAACAGTGGTGAACAGTTGTTGAGAGTTGATGAAGCGAGTCGGCAGTTCGCGACCGTCAACCGTGACGCGCGCCGCCGGCGTGAATTTATCACCTGTGATTTCGAGACTGAAATCCGCCGTGCGCGCATAGACAGTTGACGGGCTGAGCGACGAAATCATGACCGGCGGAGTCGGAGTGGGTGGCGGTGGTGTCATCCTTACTTCAACCGTTGGCCTCGGCGTCGGCTCGTAGAACGCAAAGATGTTGCGACTCGCGTCCCCCATCGCAAGCACAATTGGTGGAGCGGGGGGCAG
>DATGVD010000158.1:0-3450 GCA_035300785.1 Pyrinomonadaceae bacterium
GAAAAATGTCAAATGGTAAATGGAAAATGTTATGGCTGTGCTCCGACCGTCGCTTTGCGTTCCAGCTTGCCCCAGCCCACCACCGCGCCGCGAATTGCGGTGGCGACGGACTTGACCATGACGTAGTACATCACCTGGCGATAGCAGAAGCGCTGCAGGAACAGCCACCAAAGCAGACGCCAGCGCTCTTTGCGTTCGAGCACAAAGGCGAAGCACGCGGCGCACCAATCCACGGCCAGAAACAGCGCGTAGTAGAAGAGCACCTGGCGCAGGTTTGTGAACGAATAGCCGATGGGTTGCTGCAAGCGATCGAGCGTATTCGAAAGCAGCGTATAGACCAGCATTAAATCCATGATCGGCGAGATCAGCGGAAACAGAATCTGAAATATCCAGACGTTGGGCATCGCCACGAACCCAAGCGCGCCGTAACGCGGCCGGAATAGCGCGTCGCCATGTTTCCAGAGACACTGCAAAGTTCCATAACCCCAGCGGAACCTTTGGCGCGCCAGCATCTTCAAAGTAGCGGGCGCTTCGGTCCAGGCGATCGCTCCTTCTTCGTACCCGATCTTGTATCCGAGTTTGCGTATCTGCAGCGTAAGGTCCTGATCTTCGGCCAGGGTGTCTGAGCTAAATCCACCGCAACGTTCGATCAGCTCGCGCCGCCACGCGCCGACTGCGCCGGGCACGACCGTGATGCAGTTGAGGCTGGCAAACGCGCGCCGATCCATGTTCTGCGAAGTGATGTATTCCAGCGCCTGCCAACGCGTCACAATGTTGATGCGATTGCCGACTTTCGCATTGCCGGCGACGGCGCCGATTTGCGGATCGGCAAAGCGGCGCGCCAGCGCGCGAATCGTTTCGCCGGGAAACTGTGTGTCGGCGTCGAGCGCGACGATCACGTCGCCTTTGGCAAAGCGCAAACCAAAATTTAACGCCGAGGCCTTGCCGGCGTTCGGCTCAGTGAAGAGACGAACCAGCGGCTGGTCGCCAAAATGTTCGCGCACAACTTCACTGGTCCGATCCTGCGAGCCATCGTCAACCACGATGATTTCAAAGTTTTCATAATCCGAATTCAGCAGGCTGCGAATCGTGGCTTCGATTACGCGTTCTTCGTTGTACGCCGGCACGATGACTGAAACGAATGGTTCGTAACGTTCGCCCACATGTCCTCGGTCGCGCCGCCGTGAACGCAGCCACTGCGCAAACGCCAGCGTGCCAATTACGACCAGCCTCCCCAGCCCCAGCACGATGCCGATGATGAAGGTCCACTGCAAGAGCCAGCCGCCGGTCGAGAGAACCAGAAACGCCAGCGCGTCCGTGCGCGTGTAAACGCCCTGGCTCGCCGGCAAAAGCGGCATCACCTGATCGCGTGACCAGCCACCGAGATCGGAAATCTGCACGAACTTGAAGCCTTTCGCACGCAACTCATGAATCAAGCGCGGTAGCGCTTCGATAGTTGCCGCTCGGTCACCCCCCGAGTCATGCAACAGAACGACCTGGCCACGCGTCTCGGGATTGTCGTCCATGGCTTTGTCGATGGTGCGCTGGACGATTTCGTCGGGAGTAACCCCTGGCTTCCAGTCGCTGGGATCGATGCGCAGACCGACCATGATGTAGCCGAGCTTCTCTGCACGAATCGCCGGCTCGACTTCTTGCGGCGTATCGGCTTCGGCGTCTCCGAAATATGGCGGGCGAAACAGCACGGTCGATCGGCCGGTGACCGATTCGATCAACCGCTGGGTGGCGTTGAGCTCCAGATCGGTCAGTCGCCCGGGAATCTCGCCGAGGTTCGGATGGGTGAAAGTATGATTGCCGAGTTCGTGGCCTTCGTTGACGATGCGCCGCAACAAATCAGGATGGGCCTGGCCGTTCTTCCCGATCACGAAAAACGTCGCCGGCACGTTTTCGCGTTTCAGGATGTCCAGGATGGCCGGAGTCCATTCCGGATCGGGACCATCGTCAAATGTCAGGGCTATACTGCCGGGATGATCGCCCGTGCGTTCGATCACGTACGACGACGGCGTCGAGACGTATTTCTCCGTAGTGATAAAGCCGCTCTTCTGATCGGTTTGCACGGTACGCTCGCCGTCGTGCGGGCTGGCCACCACGCGAAGCAATTCACCCGTGCCTTCAAAGTCCACTTCGTATCCATAAACGATTCGTTTCAGAGCATCAGGAACAGGATTGAGTTGGTCAGATCCAAAGATCGACCAGATGGAAGGATCCTCGGAACCCAGCCGCCACAAAGCAAAGCCCGCCGGGCGATAGCCGCTGGCGGCGCGGATTTGGTTAAAGGCTGTGACGCCGTCGAGAAACCAAACTGCGTGATGTGATTTGTCTTCTTCGTCATACTCGAAATATGGATTGCGAGTAGCATCGTCGAACGTGATCGTTGCTTCCGAGTCCTTGGCCGAGATGACAGCTTCCTGAAAGCTGACCTCCTTCGCGCTGGAGGCGCCGGCCCTCCAATCGTAACCATAATTTCCCAGCGCGACGATCGTCTTCGCCGGCGTAAGATCGCTCATGCGGCTCACCAGGTTCTGCTCGTACCAATTCTGCCCGGCGATTGAGCCGGCTTCTTTGCCGGCGTAGTGCTCGTCGTAAGCCATCAGCATCAGGTAGTCTGAAGCCGCCGAGTATTCGCGATAGTTCCAGTCAGGATCATCGAAAGGCACAGCTTGGACGACAATCCAGCCACGCGACTGAAAAGCTGCATGCAATTCCCGCATAAAAAGCAGCAAGTTCGGCTGCGTTTCCTTCAAAGGCTCTTCAAAATCGACACAAACGCCGGCAAATTTATTTTGTTCGACGAACTGTGCCAGCGCGGTAATCAACCTTTGACGCGAGTCTTTGTCGGCCACGCCTCTGGCCAGCACGTCGCTCTGCCACTTTTCGTCGTTCAAGTCCTGCACCATTGGCAGAATCTGAGTCTGCGGCCGTTTCTGGCGAATCAGGTTCAGTGCCTTCAACGCCTGGGGATCGTCAAGCTCAAATTCGATCGGACTCACGCCGGGCTTGGCATCGATGATGTGCGCCCATTGGGGCAAGACCCAATCGAGGTGATCGAGATTCCGTTCCAGCGACGCGTAACTCGACTCGTCCCAGTCAACATAAAAACCGATACTCAATGGCTTTGAGGTAAACGTTGCCGGTGCCAGGAGTGGAGTGTTTGTCGGCGGCGGCGCGATCGGCATCAGTTGAGGTCTCTGCGCGGGCACCACGCGCGTTTTCGACTCCTCTTTTTGCAGCTTGACTTGCGCATTCTTAGCTTCTAATTCCGCGCGAGTCTTTGGCACAGCGATTGGCTGCGGTGCGATGTCCGATTTTTTGGGCAAGCTGGATAGTTGCCGTAGATTCAAACGTGGTCCCAAAAAAGGATTTGCCAGCACGCTGGCGATGAAAATCGCGGCCAGCGCCGTGATGATCACGCCCAGCGCCAGATAAGTGCGC
>DATGVD010000159.1:0-4601 GCA_035300785.1 Pyrinomonadaceae bacterium
ACGATGAACTCCAATCCAACAGCGCGCCACAGGTTTGCGAGCGAGACGTATGTCCGAATCGGTTTCAACTTCACGTCAGTATAAAAAGGAAAGAGTTGACGCTCGTCGATAAAGCAGTTGAATGAATAACTGTTGAGATGATTGCGATGCGTCGGATCGGTAGCCCAATCGGGATTTGAATAGTGCGGGGTCACGATTTTGATGCGGCCGCCGGGCTTGGTGATGCGATAGATTTCTGTAACGAAGGAGATTACGTCCGGAACGTGTTCGGCGACGTGACGACAGACAACCTCGTCGAATTCATCGGCGGCGAATGGATATGGAATGTCTCCCAGGTCGTGAATTACATCTGCGTGAGTCTTCGGATTTGAATCCATGCCGACGGCGCCCGGCGTCTTGTTCCAGCCGCAACCGACGTCGAGGATCTTCTTTGAGGTAAGGCCCGTGGCGTCACCAGATTCCACTGCTCAGATTCTTCTTTCTCAGATCGATCAACTTAAAACTCTAAGCGCCGATCGCTTCGGCCTGCGGTTCGCGCGCCGGGACGCGCTCGCTCGATAGGCTTTCCAGCATTTCCGCGAGGCCGGCAAAATCGAAAGCGTAAAGGGGCACCTCAAACTGTCGCTGCAAGTCTTCGAGTCGCATGCCATCGAGCATTACCGGGTCATCGCTCTTCAAAGCCACGCGCGGCATAATCACAAAATCGCCACGCACTTGCCCGCGCGCCGCCGCAAAATCGCCGCCGGTCAACAAGCCCGCCACGCTGACATCGCCGCCAAAGTAATCGTTCTCGACTGCGGCGACGTGCAGGCGCGTTCCAAAGCGAGCATTCAATCGCTCAACCTGGCAACGCAACACTGGCGCGAACAGCGTTCCGGTCAAGATCGTTCCGCAGAGTTCTGATGGCGCTCGCCCCAAAGGTTTGCCTACTGCCCGCGCTCGTCGTTCGAGCCTGCGCTGGAGCGCGCTAAATTCATTTTCGAAGCTGCGCACCATGCCGATGCCGTCTTCGATCTGTGGATAGTCTCCGTAATGCCGGCGACTCGGAACCGCACGGCCGGCGCGCAGATAAATTTCATCACCCAGAAAGGCGAACGTGGTTCCCAACGTGGCGCGCAAATCGCGTTGAATCTGCGACACCTCACGAATCGTGAGCCGGCAAAATTCCGGTGTCACCGGGGTCAATCGCGGATCGTTCAGATAGCGAGTCAGTCCCAGCGGCACAATCGCCACGCTCGAAACGCGCGGATGCAGTTCCGCCAAATCAGCGATCGTCTTGCGCAAGACTTCGCCGTCATTGATCGCCGGACACAGCACCACCTGCGCGTGAATCTCGATGCCCGCGTCGAACATCCGTTGCATCTTCCCGGAAATGTCTGCGCGTTCCTTGTCGATGCCGAGCAGATAAGCGCGCACATCCAAATCCGTGGCGTGGACCGAGACGTATTGCGGCGTCAGCCGCTGCTCGACCACGCGCCGCATTTCGTCATCAGTGATCGATGTCAGCGTCGTGTAGTTGCCGTACAGAAAAGAGAGGCGCACATCTTCGTCACGCACGAACAGTGAGGGCCGCGCGGTTTCGGGATTGCCTTTGCAAAAACAGAAGAGGCATTCGTTGGCGCATTGACGCGGCACGATCTGTTCGAAGCTCAGACCAAAGTCTTCCGCCTCGTCGCGCTCGATGTTCAGCTCCCAGTGTTCGCCGCTGGGCTTGCGCACGTCGACCACCATCTCAGTTTCGCCGGCAGTCTGAAAACGAAAATCGAGATAGTCGCGCACCACCCGCCCGTTGACGCTCATGACGCGATCGCCCGGCTCAAGCTCCAGCTCGGCGCCCAGACTGCCGGCCGCAACTTCCGCGATCTCGACGCCGCGGCGGCGAATCTGGGTTACTGCTGGGGTGACGGCAAACTCGTACATTGAAATCCTTTGCGTTAACCAAAACGAAAGTATAGCAAACGCGGCCGTTCTTTGTTGATTATGGCGTTGACAACGAATCAGGTCGAGTTCTACTCTCGTTTTGTCCGACGTTGGCATCGATCGCCGGCTCCCCTTTTCCTGGCCCGCCGGATTCGCCTCGACTCGGTTTTCAAAATCAATGGATAAAAAGCACGAGTCTCAACCAGCCGTTCTTCCCCAATCCGCCATTGTTGCTGACCAGCCAAAGGGCTGCGTGCTGCTGGTTGAAGACGATCGCTCGGTGCGCCGCTATCTGGAAGTGACGCTGCAGCGCGCGGGCTACAAAGTGATTTCCGCCAAAGATGGATTGGAAGCGATGAAGCTCGCGCTGTCGTCACCAATTCACGCCGTGGTCACAGACGCCGTAATGCCTCATCTGAGTGGTCAGCAGTTGGCTCGCTTCGTGCGCAGCAATCCGAAGCTGGCCCGGATTCCGATTGTTCTGTTGACGGGACAGGAGAACAAGGCGGCCGCGGCTGCGCCCGATGATCAAATCGACGCTTTTCTTTACAAGCCGGTCAAGGCGGAGAAGTTGACGCGTTGTTTGGCGAGTCTGCTGCAAAAACCCCGAAACCCCAATCAATCAACCTAAGCCTTCTTCGGCGCCGACATGTTTTGGTTAGCTCTCGGCCCGAGTAGATGGTCGTAGAGTTCTGTGGCAACGAGAGTGCAAATTGCCATCCAGTGTCCTGAGTTCTCCCGCGTCCAGTAAATACTGTATTTGAGGTATTCGGCTTTAGTAATTGGGTGGTGAAATCCATGCGCCGACAAGAAGTACTGATCATTTCCTATGTTCGATATTATTTTCGGTTCATAGCCACGGAGGAAAAACTCGCTCGTGAAGATGAAATTGAAGGCCGCATACAAGATGAAAATCGCCGTGACCAGGCCCAGCCCCCAGCGGAATCCATCGTAAGTTGCGGTGGTGTGAAGATCCCGTCTCCCCAAAGAGATTAGCGCCGGAATGAAAGCGAACGCAGTGATGAGTTGAAAGGAATACCAAGTTATCGGCAGATTGCTTCTGGGATCAAACCCGAAATACGTCGAGCCATGCAAGACCAAGCCGAGGCAGAAACCCGCCAGCGAAAGGACGAATGCTCCGCTGAGGACACTCCTCGGAATCTTCATGCGTAGAGAAAACTGATCCAGCTCAGTATATTCGCGTCCCTACGATACCGCCACTGCTTCGTAAGTCAATCTGCCCGCGTTCTTGGTCTACGCAAACCCGAGATGCTATGCGCCGTCGGTTGCTTAAAATGGCGCGGGTGAAGCGTTTCATCGACGCTGTTTCAGCGCTTGCGCGAATGGGAAGCTCTGGTATATTCGGTGGGCAGTTTTGCCAAACAGTACTCGGATTCGGGTTGCTCGGTGTTTATCTGGTGACCACCGGAAGCTGGAGTCGGTGCATGGCGGTGCCGCACGAGGAGCTGGATCCGTAGAGCGAACGTGATAGGAGTCGCATTGAGCAAAGTCAGACTTTCCAGCCGGGCGACTGAGATGCCGGCGTCTCCGATTCGACGGCTGGTGCCGTATGCCGACCGGGCCAAGGCCCGCGGCATCAAGGTCTATCACCTGAACATCGGCCAGCCGGATATCGAGACCCCGACCGAGATGATGAACGGATACCGGAACGCCAATATCAAGGTGCTTTCCTATGGGCCGTCGCAGGGCTTGCAGGACTATATTGACGCGCTGGTTCAGTACTATGGCCGTGTGGGAATAAAGGTGCGGGCCCAGGACATTCTTGTTACGACCGGCGGCAGCGAGGCAATATCGTTCGCGCTGGACGCGGTGGCCGACGCCGGTGACGAAGTCATCGTGCCGGAGCCGTTCTACTCCAACTATTCGGGATTCGCGGCAACCGCCTGCGTCAAGCTCGTCCCGGTAACCTGTCTGGCCGAGACCGGCTTTGCCCTGCCGCCCAAGGCCGAGTTCGAACGGGCCATCACTAGCAGGACCAGGGCAATCATCTATTCCAACCCGGGCAACCCGACCGGCGCGGTTTACACCCGACTGGAACTGGAGATGCTTGCGGGTTTGTGCGTCGAGCACGGACTCTTCCTCATCGGCGACGAGGCGTACCGCGAGTTCATCTACGAGGACGACACCGAGCACACGAGCGTCCTCAATCTGGCCGGAATCGAAGACCGGGCGATACTGGTGGACAGCGTGTCCAAGCGGTACAGCGCGTGCGGAGCACGGGTGGGCTGCTTTGTCAGCCGGAACGCCGAACTGGTGGCTGCGGTACTGAAGTTCGGTCAGGCCCGGCTTTGTCCGCCGACCGTTGACCAATTGGCGGCGATGGCCGCGGTGAAGGTACCGGATAGCTACTTCACCGAAATGCGGCGCGAGTATCAGTGCCGGAGAGACCTGGTATGCGATGGAATCGCGAAGATACCGGGCGCGGTCTGCCGCAAGCCTGGGGGCGCATTCTACGTAGTCGCCAAGTTGCCGATTCGCGACGGCGAGGAATTCGCCATCTTCATGCTTGAGGAGTTCCAGCTCGACAATGAGACCGTGATGGTCGCGCCGGCAGACGGATTCTACGCGACGCCAGGCAAGGGCAAGGATGAGGTCCGCATCGCCTACGTACTCAACTGCAATGACCTGGCGCGGGCAATGAAGATTCTTGCGGCCGGGGT
>DATGVD010000160.1:0-5385 GCA_035300785.1 Pyrinomonadaceae bacterium
TACCACCGAGGATGCCGCCACAGTCGTCCATGATGAACTTTTCCATGTCGTCATAGCCCATCGGCAATTCATAGACGCCGGGCTGGTTGACGTGGCCGGATGCTGACCAGAGCTTTGTGCCGCCGCTCTTCTCGGTGCCGAGTTTCTGATAAGCCGCGCCGCCCATCTTGATGATGTCCGGCACGGCGGTGAGCGTTTCGACGTTGTTGACGACTGTCGGCGATGCGTAAAGACCGGAGATAGCCGGGAAGGGAGGCTTCATGCGCGGATGGCCGCGCATTCCTTCGAGCGAACTCAAAAGCGCGGTCTCTTCACCGCAGATGTAAGCGCCCGCCCCCGTATGAGTATGAATCTGGCAGGAGAAATCACTTCCCAGGATTTGGTCTCCAATTAGCCCCGCAGCGCGCGCTTCCGCCAGCGCGACGTCCATGATGTCGATCAAATATTTGTATTCGCCGCGGGTGTAGACGTAATTAACTTTAGCGTTAAGCGCGTAAGCGGCGATCAGCATGCCTTCGATCAGCATGTGCGGATCTCGCTCCATCAGATAGCGATCCTTGAACGTGCCCGGTTCGGATTCGTCGGCGTTGCAGACGACGTATTTCTGTTTCGGCGAATCCTTCGGCACGAAACTCCATTTCATTCCGGTCGGAAAACCTGCGCCGCCACGGCCGCGCAACTGCGACTTCTTCACTTCGTTGATCACATCGTCGGGCGACATCGAATCAAGAACCTTCTTAATCGCTTCGTATCCGCCATTGCGGCGATAGACATCGAGCCGTTGCGAGTTCCCGAGATGTACTCGCCTAAGCTGAAGTGGTTCACATCCGATGGCGCCAATGAACATAACGTTTACGTTCGCGGCTTCGCCGCTTGATGTGCGGAAAGGCTTCGCCTTTCCGGCAACTCTCGTTAATTCCTTTGGAGGCTACGCCTCCGATTCCGAGGCGTAGCCTCGGAGTATCTATAAGAATGCTTCCCGGAAAGGCAGAGCCTTTCCGCACATCGGGCGGCCCAGCCGCCGCTTACGGCAAATTATCCAGAATCTGATCGACTTTCTCCGGTGTCAGATTCTCGTGATAATCAAAATTGATCTGAAACATCGGGGCCGTGCCGCACGAGCCCAGGCACTCGACCAGAGACAGAGAGAATCGTCCATCAGCGGTCGTCTCGCCCGGCTTAATTCCGAGTTTTTGGCAAACATGTTCGGTGATCTTTCCTTCGCCAAGCAGCTTACACGAAAGGGTTTTGCATATCTGGATGTGATATTTGCCGACGGGCTTCGTGTAAATCATCGAATAGAAGGTCGCCACTTCCCAGATGTCCGTGATTCTCAAATTCAAACGCTTCGCCAGATATGAAACTCCCGGCGGATCCAAATAGCCGCGTTCGCGCTGTACGATGAACATCAAAGGCAGAATCGCCGAACGCACCACCGGGTACTTGGCGAGATGACGATCGATTTCTGCTTCGACCTCCGGCGAGAAAGCCGCGATCTCATCCGGCATCTGCACAGGCTGCGACAGCCTTTGAATCTGAGTTAGTTGAGCGCTCATCCCTTTAGAATAGCCACAGAGGCACAGAGGCACAGAGAAAATCCGGTAAGGACATTGCGGGCAAATCCTTTTGTTGCGCCTCTCTGCGTCTCTGTGTCTCTGTGGCAAATCATCGGTCGATCTCCCCAAGAACAATATCCAGCGAGCCAATAATCGCGACGATGTCCGCGATCATCGCCCCGTGCGACATGTGCGGCAGCGCCGACAGGTTTACAAAACTCGGTCCGCGAAAATGCACCCGCGCAGGTTTTGGTCCGCCGGTCGACTTTATGTAAACGCCGAGTTCGCCCTTTGAGCCTTCGATCGGCAGGTAGACCTCGCCGGCCGGCACATCGAATCCTTCCGCGACGATCAGGAAGTGATGAATCAAAGCATCCATGTGCGTTTTCATCGCTTCGCGATCGGGCAGCACAACTTTCGGCGCATCCGCTTTCACCGGGCCGGGTTTTAAACGCGACAATGCTTGCGTGACGATCTTGTGCGACTCTTTCATCTCGCGCATGCGGACCAGATACCGCGCCCACACGTCGCCGTCCGGTTCCGTCACGATCTCAAAATCATATTTTTCGTAACCGGTGTAGGGATTCGCCCGGCGAATGTCGAGCGCGACGCCGCTACCGCGCAAGCTGGGCCCCGACAATCCCCAGTCGATCGCGTCTTCCGCCGAGATATAGCCAACTCCCTGCGTGCGCTTCTGAAAAATTCGGTTTCCGGTAACCAGCTTCCTGAAATCGTCGAGGGCTTTCGGAAAGCCATCCAGAAACTGTTTGACTCGCCGCTCGAACCCTGACGGCAGATCCATCATCAAACCGCCGATGCGAAAGTAAGAAGGCGTCAGCCGCCCGCCCGACGCGGCTTCGATCAAATTCAAAATCTTTTCGCGCTCGCGGAAGCAATAAAAGAAAACCGTCATTGCGCCGAGATCAAGCGCGTGCGTGCCAAGCCAAACCAGATGCGAAGCGATGCGTTGCAGCTCGCACATCAGCACGCGGATTGTTTGCGCGCGTTCCGGAATCTCGATTTCCAAAAGCTTTTCGACCGCCATCACATAAGCCAGGTTGTTGCCCAAAGGATTCAGGTAATCCATGCGGTCAGTGATGACGATGCCCTGCTGATATTTCTTGTACTCGAAGAGCTTCTCCATGCCTGTGTGGAGATAGCCGATGTCGGGGATTGCCCGGACCACCATCTCGCCATCGAGCACGAGTTCCAGCCGCAGCACGCCATGCGTCGAAGGGTGCTGAGGCCCCATCGAGATCGTCATCTGCGTGTCGAGCGGACGATCGACGATTTCGAATTGCGGCGGAATGTTTACTGCGGTACTCATCTTTTCTGCGGCACAAACTTCAGTCGTCGTTCTCTTGCTCCCTCTCCCTCTGGGAGAGGGTTGGGGAGAGGGCTTGTCGGCGTCACGCTTCGCGCCCTAACCCCTGCCAAAGGGAGGGGAATAAACACTCTATTTCAAGCTATAAGGCTCATAACCTCGCAACGGAAAATCTTTCCTGAGCGCGTAGCCCTGCCAATCGTCGGGCAAAAGTATGCGCCGCAGATCGGGATGGCCGACGAAAATCACTCCAAACAAATCGTACGTTTCGCGCTCGTGCCAGTTCGCCGTGCGCCACACGCCGCTTACCGTCGGCACGTGAACGTCGTCTTCGTTCAGCAAAACCTTCAGGCGCAGGCGATGATGCAAGGTGATCGAGAATAAGTGGTAATTGACTTCGAAGCGCGGCTCTTCTTCCGGCCCGCGATCGCACCCGCATACGTCGGCGAGAAAGTTGAATTCGAAGCTCGGCGTCTGTTTTAGAAATTCGCAAGCGGCGACAATGTGTTCGCGCTCGACGGTGATAGTGGTCTCGCCGAACGCCTCGACAAGCTCGCGTATCCACTCTGGATGCTCACGCTGAAACGCCGCCGCGATCAGCGACGGCGTTTTGGTTTCTCGCGCGTCTTCCGGTTCTGCTTCAATCTTTGCCACTTGCCGTTCTCACACTTCTCAAAATGATCGCCGCTTCTCGTGCCTGGAAGCGATCGTGTACGGACGCGAGTCCGCAGTGCCAGCGCCTTGAACAGTCGAGCCATCGGTGACCGGCAGCGTGCCGGGCGTGATGGCCTCGCGCGCTTCTTCGTCCGGGGCGTCCCTGCGATCGCGGATCGATTCTTTCATTACCTTGTCTTGCAGCATCATGACCGCGTGGATCAGCATCTCTGGCCGCGGCGGACAACCGGGAATGTAAACATCGACCGGAACGATCTTGTCCACGCCCTGGACGATGGCGTAGTTGTCGAATACGCCGCCCGATGTTGCGCACGCGCCCATCGAGATCACCCACTTCGGCTCAGGCATTTGATCGTAGATGCGGCGCAGCACGGGCGCCATTTTGCGAGACACGCGTCCGGAAACGATCATCACGTCAGCCTGACGCGGCGAGGCGCGAAAAACTTCTGCGCCGAATCTGGCGAGATCATTGCGCGACGAAGTGGCGTTCATCATCTCAATCGCGCAGCACGCTAAACCGAATGTCGCCGGCCACAGAGAAGACTTGCGCGCCCAGTTGATCAGCGAATCAAGCTGAGTCGTCAAAATCTCTGGCAGTGCTTCGGCGATGGTGTTCTCGAGTCCCATAATAAGTAGCGCAAGCTGCTAACTTGCGATCTCTTCAAGCGGCTTTCCTGGCTCGTTTCTCGACCCTTTCGAGCACTTGCCCTTCGGCCTGGGCTTCGCGGCGCGCGCTCTCGGTCCAGTCGAACGCGCCTTTCCTGATCACGTAAATCAAACCGGCCGCGAGCAAGGCGATGAAAATAAGCATCTCGAAATAGACAAGATTGCGCAGGCCGTACTCAGGGCCGGCCAGGAGCTTGAAAACCACAGCCCAGGGAACCAGAAAGATTACTTCAATGTCGAACAGGATGAAGATCATCGCGATCAGATAGAACTTGACCGAGAAACGCTCGTGCGCCGAACCGACCGGATCCTTGCCGCATTCGTAAGGCATCAGTTTCGTGCGCGTGCGTTTGCGCTGACCGACAAACTGAGACAAAGTGATGAAGGTTACGGCGAACCCCGCCGCCACGACGAACATCAACAGCACCGGCAGATAATCCATCAGTCTCATCGTTCTTCAGTTCGGCGCGCTTCCAGTCGAGATCGGCGCACTCAGCTTGAGAATCATTGTACAAGCGAATCGTATTGCAACGATCATGGGGTGTCAAGCAGCTTGGATTCAAATCAGTCGACGCGCTCAGAGCGAGATTGACCGTGGAAAAATCGTTGTGTTAACGTTCGAGTTGCCCCGCTTAGTCTTCTCGATTAGCGTCCGAGTTAAGAACGCGGTTTGAACCACAGTGCTTACCGGCTACAACACAGACGTCCCGCATGAAGGCGTGGTCTATCACGTGCAGACCGAAGACAAGGGTCTCGAGACGCCGATAATTCTCTCGCTCGTTTACGTCGGCGGGGCGATTTTGGCCAGCAAGCGCGCGCCCTACGACGATCTGATCGCGGCGGGCTTTGACGAAGCGACCCTCGCCGAACGGATTGAAAGACAACACAAACTAATCTGCGCCGCCTTGCACGCCGGCCGCCTCGAGGATCTGAAGCGCATGAGCGAAGGCGCGACCGGAGAGAAAGCTGGGCGACGCAAAAAGGCGACGAGTACCGCGCCCGCAGTTGTTCCAGCCACGCCATCAGAAGGACCAGATGCGGGCAAAGACGTCAAGAGCGAGATCGGTAGCGTTTCGTCAGATAGCTTTCCGATTTCCATGGCCCCGGAGTTGGACAGCACTCTGCGGGTGGCGCTGCTGGAGGAAAGGGAGCTGCGTGCCGGCG
>DATGVD010000161.1:0-4112 GCA_035300785.1 Pyrinomonadaceae bacterium
TCGCGGATCAGATTGGTCGTGCGCGTCAACCAAACAAAAAGGGCCAGCGTAAATAGAATGACGAGCAAACAGATCACGCCATACACCGGTGAGATTACGGTGAGCGGGAGTGGCTGGCTCTGATTGAAAACGCTATCGAAAGGCGATTCATTCTCGAGACCGATGGTAAAAGTGACGTCATGCCGTAACCCATGCGGCGCACCCAGCAGATCATTCCAGAGCTCCTTATTCTGCGGTTTGATCCCCAAATGAAAATGGAGGCGGTTCCTGTCCGGGTGAATTTCTTCCGGATAATTACCGCGCACCGCCCGGCCATTTATGAAAGGGACGAGTTTTGTAGCATCGTGGGTCGCGGCCCACTCGGAAAAATGTTCCACTTCCACACCGACTATCGTATCCAGTTCCAGGTGTCCATCAATCGCTACGACTTTGGGCGGCGGCGCCGGCAATGGAGTTGGACGGCCGACCTCAGCGACCTGAGGAGACGGACCCGGCGCCGGAGTTGGCGATGCGGTTTGCGCGTTGGCATCCGGGGTTAGCCGCACGATCAGAAGAGCGAAAAAAAGCAGCAGGACGGCAGTTAGTGATCGATAGTTGAGCTGTCGGTGAGAGAGCGGCATGATTCCTCCTCGGGAATTCCGGATGCTGATTGAAATTGTTACCCCGCGACGCGAAAGAAAAATGGATCTATCGAGATACCCACCGGCGTAATGTTGTCAATGTCCAGCAGCGTGTTCGTTTCCCAATTCACATTTCTTTGATAGACGACGTCATTCGGAAAATTTGCTTTCTTCGGGGTGTTATTCGCGGAAAAAATTCCGTAGAAGTCTTTGCCAACCGCCATCAGATGTTCATAGTCGCCCAGGTAAGGGTCGAATTGTTTCGGCGGCCGGTTGGCCGGAACCTGCGCCAGAGTTAGCGCGCTCCAGGACGTGCCGTTGGTCGTCGTTTCAAATTTGGTAACCCATTGTTGACTTGCGCCGGCGCCGGTGAGTTGTTGATAGAGCAGGCCGAGCTTGCCGACGGTATTGATCGCCATGGCGGGATTCAGAGCATTGTTCACTCGTTTCAATTCCGGTGACCACGTCTGACCGCGATCCGTCGAGCGCAGAATGTGCAGCGCGTACCCGCCGTCGGGTTGGTCGTCATTGTAGGCGACGTAAACGATGTCACTGTTTTTTGGATCGAGGGCGATGCCCACATCGCCGCCGGTGCGTTGCAACCCCAGCACGCCGTTGAAGTTGAATTTCGCGCCGCGGACTACTCGGATTCCGGCGTTGTGATCGCTCGGATCAACCAGGTCAGTGAACGGTTTGGGGCTTGCGCCCCCCTTATCGTCGCGAACGACGACTACGTCGGCAGTCCCTTCTCCGCTGCTGTTGTTGAAAGAACGCCAGGAGTGAAACACGCCATAAACAGTGCCGTCTGAATGAATCGCGGGCCGGATAGGCGGGCCGTCCTGGCTGGACGGCGGGCGCGACTCAATCCTGTTAGTAGTGAAGCCGGGCTTGGTATCCGCGCCGTTAAGAGTTTGATCTATGGTCGCGGTCCGGCCGCTGTCGGCGTTGAAATCGTTGTTGCCGACATAGACTCGATCCTTCTTCTTGCCAGTGCCGGCTGCGAAAGTGGCGGCCGCGATGTAGGGTTGGTCGACTCCTTTTCCCATCCGGTCCACCAGCACCTTCATCATCTCAGCGCTTTGGAAGTCTTTAGTGCGCAGAATGTTCAGGCGCGTACGCTCGCCGGGGAAAGGGAATCGAATAATCCCGGCGTAAAGAAAATTGCTCGAAGTGCCGAAGGCTACCGTGATGTCTCCGGTAACCGAACCATCGGCGACCGTGCTCGGCACGATTGAGTTCAACGTCCAGGTAGTCCCGCCGTCAGCCGAAACATAAATCGGCGCGCGCGGGCCTTCCGAAGGATCGGGTGTAAATGCCGAAGCGGCAATCTGAAGAGGATTAGACGGATTGACGGCGAGCGAAGGTTCGCTGTCCTGATGATCCTCGCCGCTGAGCGATTTGGGAATCATGTTGACGATCAAAACCTTCGCGGCCGCGTCTTTAACCTTCTGCGTCTGGGCGCGCTTTTCGCCTGACTTTCGGGTCGCGTCTTTCTTCTTTCGCGCGGGAGCGCTTTTGCGTGATGAAGGCATGTGAAGCTCTCTTCTAGGCTTTCTGCGACTCGATGATCTGTCTCACGCCGCCCTGCTGGCTGTAAGGTTGAAAGTCCAAAGGATGCAGCGCGGTGTAAACCTCTGCGGCGGCTTCGGGTTTCCCGGCCTTGCCCTTCGCGGCGCGCGGCGCAGTTCCTTTGGCGATCGGCGTTTTGTGCAGCATGAAGTAACCCTGATGGCCGGCCTCGAACTTCGGGGCTTTGTACCAGCGCACATCCGTGCTGGCGGGAAAGCGTATGACCACGTTCTTCTTCGTATGTTTCCCTTTGTGCACTTCATCGATCTCGATCACCGCTTCGCGCCAATGCGGCGAATGCTCGCTCACTGGTCCGGGTGGCGTGGTTCCGGCCTTGCTTTGCTTAATCGCGTCGGCCAGCAATCTGACGGCGGTGACTTTGCCGGACACCACCATATCGGCGGAATCGAAGCGCTCTTGCACTTCGCGGCTCCGCTTGTGCGCCACCGGGTCGCCGCCGCGGCTAAGCAGCGCTGCGTGCGCCTTTGACTGCATGATTGGTTCTTCGTTGAGCGACTGGACGGCGACGCCATGGCCGAAAATCCAGCCCTGGGTGTAGAAGATCATTTCCTGGCCAACGCGCGCCTTTTGCTTCCCGCTGAGCTGGACCGTGACTTTGTGGCCACCTAACTTCGCCAGATTCTTTGGCGCTTCCAGAACTTGATCGACACTCACAACGATCGTGCGCGCGCTGATGGGAACCTCTTTCATCGTGGAACTCTTCAGTTCCTGGACCGTGCCCTTGAAAACAAAAGTCGGTTGGCTCGAGGGATCTGTCTTGCGCGACTTCGCTGACATGGCGTCTCCTTACCTTTGCAGATCAGGCATCGCGTGAGTCATGGGAACCCGTAAGAGTTTGCAAAGTGCGGCAGAGGCTATCCGAATTCGCAACCGTCGTCAATGATTTTTGCAAGACTGCGCGCAAGCAGGGCTAAAGCTAGCCGCAAGAGTGCTGTGACGCGAGGCTTGGATCGCTAAACCAGACGAGCCGCGCCACAACTTGCGCGAGAACTTGGAAGTGCGAGAATATCTCTCGCCGCTGATTCGCAATCTCTTTCTTAATATTGATTTCCGGAAGAGTGAGGTCGCATGGAACGTAGAACTACATCCTGGCATAGCCCAAACCTGAACATGGAAATGCCATTGGTCGCGTATGGCCACGCGGGCCAGACGCTTTTGATGCTGCCGACCGCGGCGGCTGATTATCTCGAGTACGAAAGGTTTTATCTCGTCGATGCGATCAAGCCGTTCATCGAAGCAGGTCGCATCCGCGCTTATTCAATCAACAGCGTCAATCGTCACAGTCTGCTGAACGAGCAGATGCCGCCGCATCTGAAGGCCGAATTGCTGACGCGATACGATCGATACATCACCGGAGAAGTTCTGCCGCTGATTCGCAACGAAGCTGGAGAAGATGCGCGGCCGATCACCACGGGCGCGAGTCTGGGAGCGTTCCTCGCGGCGAACGAATACTTCAAGCATCCCGATCTTTTCCGCGGCGTGATTGCGTTGAGCGGCAGCTATGACATTCGTTCTTACCTTGACGGCTATTACGACGACAACGTCTTTTTCAATAACCCGGTCGACTATCTCTCGAGCTTGAACGACGATCACTACCTGCCGATTCTGCGCAAAGCCGAGGCGATCTACATCATGTCAGGCAAGGGCTCTTACGAAGATCCGAAGCGCAGCGAGCAACTCTCAGAGATTCTGGAGTCAAAAGGAATTCCGCACAGCTTGGATTTGTGGGGCGCCGACGTGGACCACGACTGGCCCTGGTGGCGGAAGATGCTGCCGCATGTCTTGGGGAAGATCGTTGTTGAGCGATCTTAGATGGAAACGATGATGAGAACCCTGGCAAGACTTTCGGTTTCCGCGTTGATTACCTTCGCAATTGCACTCTGCGTTGGTGAGGGGAAAGCG